>JAURLF010000070.1 GCA_030831375.1 Gaiellales bacterium
CTCAGGCGCCACGGGCAAAGGCGGGTTGGGGCCGTGGTACGTGCCCCAATTCATGCGCGAGCAAAGCCACACGTCGATGACGTAGCCCGCGCGCAGGGGGCCCGCGTTCAATCGCGGCGCGGCTCGATCCCCGGCGGCACCGACATCACCATCGCCTGCTTCGCCGCGTCGTAGTCGGTCACGAGCAGCATGTCGCGGCCGATCTCCCGCAGGTTCGACTTGTCGACGCCGGACGCGCTCATCCAGAAGCGCAGGTCGTCCTTGCGGGCCGACAGGTTGCCGTACGACAGGCCGCCGATCGAGTAGAGCCGCATGACGTGCTCGAGGTCGCGCTTGTCGAGGTAGTCCTGGATCGGGAACGGCGCGGGCAGGAGGTCGAGCGCGTCGAGGCGCTCGCCGGCGCGGGTCAGCGCGGCCGTGACGTCGTCGCCGTCCCACAGCTCGGGCTCGAGGTCCGGGTTCCAGATGTTGTCGATCACGAGGTGGCTCTCGGCGAGCGGCGCGAGCCGCTCCGCCACCATCGCGTAGAAGGCGTCGTCGCCCGTGTCGGGGATCGCGTAATTGCCCTGTTCCATCGTGCCGAAGCGCGCCTCGACGCCGGGCACGACGCGGACGGAGACGTTCGACAGGGCCCGCACCAGCACGGGGTAGTAGTCGCTGATCGCCTCCTGGAAGTCCGCCGGGGGCGCCTCGCCCGCGTAGATCGCGGCGCAGAACGTCGTCTTGTTCTCGCGGCGGTAGGGGCGCACGTTGCCGCGGTCGACGAAGTTGCAGACGAGGTTCGCGGTCGCGAGGTCGTCGGTGCGCTCGTAGCCGCGCGCGCTGAGGGCGGCGCTGAGCTTCTCGGCGAAGGGGGCGAGCGTGTCGGAGACCTCTCCGTGAAAGGCGAATCGCATGGGGATGAGGGTAGCAGCCGCGCGGGTTCGCACCCTGCGCGCGGCGCGTGCGCTACGATTCGCGCGGTTGCGGTGCCGTCAGGCACTGCGGATCCCGTCCCGGGCAGCCGACCGCGGTCGCGCCGTCGCCCGGAACGGGGTGGAGGCGTTGATGCGCGAAGCCGAGTCGTCGGCGACACCAACCGGGTTCGTGGACACGGCGGGCGATCCGCCGCTCGACGACGTGGAGCGCTGGATCGGCGAGCGCATCCACGCGCCGGGCGACGAGGGCCCGATCCGCACGGGCACGCTCTGGGCCGGCGCGTACGCGGACGCCGTGCGCGAGCTGGCCGACGGCCTGCCCTCGCCGTCGCCGGAGTACCGGCGCCGCTACGCGCTGCCGCTCGGACTGCAGCGGATGCTGGCCGAGGACGAGCCGCACCTGCAGTCGGGACTCGCGCTGCGGCCCCACCAGGTCGACGCGCTCGCGGGCATGCTGGCGGCGCTCGTCGGCGACTACGAGCGCATCGCCGAGGCGGAGGACGAGGGCGAGGAAGCCGAGGCGCGCATCGCGGACGAGTCGACCGCGGTCGTCGGCGAGTCCGACGCCGCGGACGACGAGGACGACGAGGACGACGTGGACGACGAGGACAACGAGGACGAGGAGGGCGCGGACGCGGACGCGGAAAGGGGCGCGCCGGCATCGGCGCTCGGCAGCGCGCACATCGACCTCGCCGTGCCGGACGAGGGCGACGAGGAGGACGAGGACGACGACGAGGACGCGACGGGGGAGATCGACGACCCGGGCGCTGCGCGCCGCTACCGCTTCAAGCACCCGACCGCGTCCGGCAAGACCGTCGCCGCGGCCGCGTTCGTCGACGCGTCGCGCATCACCGGGGTCCTGATCCTCACGCACCGGCGCCTGCTCGTCGACCAGTTCCGGCGCGACCTCACGGAGCAGGGCTACGCGCACCGCATCAAGGACCCCGTGCTCGGCAAGGCCAAGGCGCCGGCCGTGCCGCCGATCTCGATCGAGACGTACGCCTGGTTCATCAAGAACGCGGACCGCCTCAACCGCGACGTCTACGGCGTGATCCTCTGCGACGAGGCGCACACCGCCCTCGGCGACCGCACCTCGGCCGCGATCCGCCGCGTCGACACGCCGACCTACATCGGCATGACGGCGACGGACCAGCTGCTGCAGAAGCACGTCGGCGACGTCTTCCCCGCGGAGATCGCGGACTTCCCGCTGGCGGAGGCCGTCCTCTCCGGCGTCGTCGCGCCGCTGCGCGCCGTGCGCGTGCCGCCGGGCGCGTCGCTCAAGCGCGTGCGCATCGTCGGCGGCGATTACGACCAGGCCGAGCTCGCCGAGGCGCTCGATCACGACGCCGTCAACATGGCCGCCGCGATGTACTACCTCGACATGTTCGGGCAGCGCCCGGGCATCGTCTACGCCGCCGGCGTCGACCACGCGGGCCGCGTCGCCGCCGCGATGCGCGCCGTCGGCCTCAAGGCCGCCGCCGTCTCGGGGCGCACGCCGCCGCGCGAGCTGGCCGAGACGCTCGCCGGCTACGAGCGCGGCGAGGTCAACGTGCTCGTCAACGCGCAGCTGCTCGCCGAGGGCTGGAACGCACCGCGCGCCACCGTCTGCATGCACCTCGCACCGACCGCGTCGCGGCGCGTCTACCAGCAGCGCGTCGGCCGCGTCATGCGCCTGCACCGGCGCAAGGAGGCCGGCGTCGTCGTCGACTTCGCCGAGGCCGCCGCGCCGCACACGGACCGCACGATCACCCTGCACTCGCTGCTCGACGTCGACGTCTTCCAGCCGGGCGCGCTGGTCACGCCGCGCCCGCCGCGCGTGCGGCGGCGCTGGCGGCGGCTGCCGAAGGCGCTCGTGCGGGAGGCGCCGTGGCTCGTGCCCGTCACGCCCGACCCGGCGCGGCGCGCGCTCGTGATCCGCGACAACTGGAAGACGGTCGCCGTCGACCGGCTGCCCCTCGACGAGCAGGAGCTGTGGGCGGAGCACGCGGCGGAGCGCGCCCAGCCGAAGGACCTCGAGAAGCTCGCCCGCGTGCTCGTCGCCGTGCCGCGCGAGGCGCGCCTGCGCTTCTTCGCGAAGTGCGCCGCCGAGAACCGCCACCGCCAGCTGCGCCTCGAGGCGCTGCGCGACCTCGCGCAGAGCGGCCCGGGCACGAACCTGTTCGAGCAGGCCGTGCGGCTCGTGGAGCGCGCGCCGACGTGGCGCCAGGACCGCCAGCAGGGCGCCCGCACGCTGCTTTTGGCCCTCGGCGACGGCTACGGCGAGGCCTCCGATCACTACGTGTCGGCGTGGGCCTGGCGGCTCGCCGCCGCCTCGCACGACGCGCAGCACCGCCGCGTCGCCGCGGTCGTCGATGGCGGCCGCGACCTCGTCCGCAGCCTCGCCGGCAAGGGCGGGGAGGAGGCCCGCCGGCAGGCGCTCGAGGTCGTGCGGATCGCCGAGGAGCAGCCGCTCGACGTCGGCGCCGCGATCCTCGCGTGCGTGCGCACCTCCGACATGGGCGCCGAGCGCGTCCTCGAGGACGCCCGCATCCGGATGTCCGCCGACCCGCGCGCCCTGGCGGCCGCGCTCGGCTCGAACGTGCCGCTGCCGAAGGGCATCAAGCGCCCCGGCCGCTCGCGCCTGTCCGCCGCGCAGCTGAAGGGCGCGCAGCCGCCGTCCGCCGTGGGCGCCCTCCCGAACGAGGCCGCCCACGAGGAGCCGAAGAAGCGCCGTCGCCGCCGCAAGCGCAAGCGCGGCGGCGATGAGGCGGCCGCCCAGCCCGATGGCGCCGAGACGACGGCGGTCGAGGCCCGCGCCGACGAGGGTGCTGCAGCGGACGGCGCAGCGGCGGCGGAGCCCGCGGAGGATGCGGGCGTCGAGGCGGTGGTCGCGGCCGAGCGGCCCGCGCGCCGCCGGCGCCGCGCCCGCGCCGAACAGGCGGCGGACGCCGCGGCCGGGGAGGCGCCCGCGCCGCCGGACGCCGAGGCCGTCGCGCAGCCCGCGCCGGACCCCGAGCCCGAGCGCGCGGCCGACGGCCGCCGCCGCGTCGTGATCGAGGACGAGCCCGACGCGGGCGCGTTTTCGTCCGACGGGCTCGCGGCCGCGCCGAAGCGCCGTCGCCGCGCACGGCCCGCCGCCGCGCCCGCGGAGCCGGCCGAGCCGGCCGAGTGGTAGCCGCCGCTACTTGTAGCGGTACGTGATGCGCCCGCGCGTGAGGTCGTACGGACTCAGCTCGACCTTGACGCGGTCGCCGGGCAGGATGCGGATGTAGTGGCGTCGCATGCGGCCGGAGATGTGGCCGAGCACCTCATGCCCATTGTCGAGCATGACGCGGAACATGGTGTTCGGAAGCGACTCCGTCACCTCGCCCTCGACCTCGATCTTCTCTTCCTTGGTCAACGCTTCTCCGTCGTCTGGTACGGGCGGATGGTACTCCACGGCCGCCCGGCGCGTCCCCGCACGGCCCCTGTAGGCTGCGGCCATGGCCGTCATGACCCCCGCGGAGCTCGAGCGCTACGCGGACGCCGTCGTCTCCACCTGCCTGCGCCTGCGCCGCGATGACGTGCTCGCGGTGCACGGCGAGGCCGCGCACCGCGACCTGATCGTGGCGCTGACCGAGCGCGCCTACGCGAAGGGCGTGCGGCACGTCGATGCGATGGTGATCGAGCCGCGCATCCGCCGCGCCCGCATCGTCGGCGCCCGCGACGAGGACTCCCTGACGTGGAACCCGCGCTGGCACCGCGTGCGCATGCGCGACCTGATCGCCGCCGACGCCTCGCTCGTGTCGATCACCGGCGAGGAGGACCCGGGCCTGATGGACGGCCTCGACCCGCGCCGCGCGATGCTCGAGACGACGGGCCGCTTCCCCGGCCGTGAGGAGTACCTGAAGGCCGTCGCCGCGCGCCGCGCCCGCTTCTGCGTCGTCGCCTACCCGGCGCCCGGCTGGGCGCGCCAGGTCTACCCGAAGCTGCCGGTGGAGCGCGCGCAGCGCGCGCTCGCGAAGGACCTCCTGTCGTTCTGCCGGATCGCCGACCGGGACGCTCCCGACGCGTGGCAGCGCCACGTCGAGCTCCTGCGCCGCCGCGCGCAGCAGGTCAACCGCCGCGGCTTCGCGCGGATGCGCTTCGTCGCGCCCGGCACCGACCTGACGGTCGGGCTCGACCCGGGCACCCGCTTCGTCTCCGCGGACATGAAGTCCGTCAACGGCCGCACCTGGTGTGCGAACCTCCCCACCGAGGAGGTCTTCGCGAGCCCGGACTACCGGGTCGCGGACGGACGCTTCACGTGCACGCGCCCGCTCTCGCTCGAGGGGCGGATGTTCGACGGCATCAAGGCCGAGTTCGCCGGCGGACGGCTGACCCGGATCGACGCGAGGACGACGGCGCAGCGCGACTTCCTGGCCGCCTACTTCGCCCGCGACAAGGGCGCCGGGCGGCTCGGCGAGATCGCCCTCGTCGACCGCGCCTCGCGGATCGGCCAGACCGGGCGCGTCTACCACACGACCCTGCTCGACGAGAACGCCGTCGCGCACGTCGCGCTCGGATCGGCCTACGCCGCGACCCGCGTCGACGACCCGACGGCGACGGGCGACCGGGGCCTGAACCGCTCGCGCATCCACGTCGACGTGATGATCGGCTCGGACGCGCTCGACGTCCACGGCATCACGAAGGCGGGCAAGGCGGTGCCGGTGATCGAGGCGGGGGGCTGGGTGCTCTAGGCCGGGTCGTCGTCGAGGACGACGACCCTGAGGCCCCAGGCGGCGCCCGACGCGAACAGGGCGTCCTGGTCGACCTCGTCCTCCCAGCCGAGCACGTGCGGCGACGGGTCGTCCGCGGTGCAGCCGAGGACGGCGCGTCGCCTCGGGGCGGCCGCCGGCTGCGGGCCCTCGGCGAGACGCTCACGCGCCTCCTCGGCGGCCTCCACGGCCGGCCCCTCCGCGTA
>JAURLF010000071.1 GCA_030831375.1 Gaiellales bacterium
GATCCCGACGAGCGGTGCGAGCGACTTCGGCTCGGAGATCCTGCCGCGGCTCGTCGCCCGCGGCGCGGCCGTGCACGCCTGGGAGACGGACGCCTACTGGAGCGACATCGGCTCGCTCGACGAGCTCGTCAACGCCAACCTCGCGGTCGCGGCCGGCCTCGTCGACGTGGAGGTGGCAGGGGAGCTCGTGATGGGCGCGGACGCCGGCGTCGACGGCGTCCACCCAGGCGCGACGCTGTCGGGACCCGTCCTCGTCGGGCCGGGTGCGGTCATCGAGGACGGTGCGACCGTCGATGGCCCGTGCGTGGTCGGCCCGCGCGCCGTGATCCGGTCGGGGGCGCGCATCGTGCAGTCGCTGGTGCTGCCGGAGGCGGAGATCCCGAACGGCGCCGAGGCCAACGGGGGCATCCTCGGCGACGAGGCCGTGCTCGACGGCATCTGGCTGCGCGGCTAGCCGACCTGCGTGACGGTCACGATCACCGGCGGCACCGCCGGGATCGTGGGCGGCCCGGCCTCAGCCGGCCGCCCCACGATCTGCGCCGTCGCATCCGTCGAGTACGCCCACAGCTGCACGCATGAGCCCGCGTCGAGCCGGAGGAGGTAGTTCCACGCGGAGATCACGCGCTGCCCCGCGGTCAGCGCGACCTCGCCGTTCGACCATGCCACGTCGGTGAACGGCCCGCCCGCGGGGCCCGTCTTGGCCCAGATCTCGATGTAGTCGGTGCCGGTCCCCGACTTCGTCAGCTGCAGGGAGAACTGGACGTTGTAGACACCGGCCGCGTCGACGCAGATGCCGTTGCTGTCGGACGCTCGGGCGACGCCGTCGTTCCACGTCTCGGCGACGGTCAGCTTGATGGCGGCCGGGTTCGCGTTCGTGTCCACGTTGTTGAGGACCTGTGTGTCGGTGCTGAAGAAGGACCCGTACGCGAACCCCGCGGGCGGCCCCGCCGGCCCGGCCGGCCCCTGCGGCCCCGCGGGCCCGGCCGCGCCCGCCGGCCCCTGCGGGCCGGTCGAGCCGGTCCCGCCCTGTGCGCCGGTCGGCCCGGCGGGACCGGCGGTGCCCGGGACGGCGACCCCGAGGTCGCGCCAGACGGTCCAGCCGAGGTCGCGGCTCTGGATCGCGCCGTCGCGGATGCCCGCGCTCGTGACCGCGCCCCTCGCGATCTTCGCGGCCGTCACGGCGCCATTGCGGAGGGCCGCGCGCGAGACGCCACGGGCGGCGATCTTCCCGTGCGTCACCGATCCGCTGCCCAGCTTGGCGGCGGTGACCGAGCCATCGCGCAGCTCGCGCGTCCCCACGCTGTCCGGCTGCAGGGCCGTGACGGCGTAGCTCGTGCCACCCAACGACACGATCAACGCGATCAGCGCGATCACGGTGGCGGGGTGCAGGATGCGGGTCATGCCAATGATGACGACAATCAGCGACCGGTCTGACGCGACCGCCGGCCGATCGGGACGGGTCAACGCCGATCATCGCCGCCCGGGACGCTGCGGGGTCGCGGCGATTCCGCAGGGATCGGCACCCGCCCGCGGAATCACCATGTATCGGCTATCGTTATGCAGGACATGAGCACCCCTTACCGAACCGCCGACCCGTACCTGGACACCCACGTGATCGACTCACGCGGTCCCCGCACCAACCAGGCGATCGTCGGGATCGGCGCGCTGGTCGCGTTCCTGCTTCAGCAGGAGTGGATCATCCTGCTGCTCGCGCTGCAGCTGATCGTCGGGCTCACCCTCGGCCGCCGCTTCTGCCTGCCGTGCCGGCTCTGGTTCGACGTGTTGCAGCCGCGTGTCGGCGAGGGCCGGATCGAGGACGCCCGCGTCCCCCGCTTCGCGAACATCATCGGCGCGATCTTCCTGACCGCCGCCACCGTCCTCCTCTACGCCGGCTTCGCAACCGCCGGATGGGCGCTGTCCCTCATCGTCGCCGCGCTCGCGCTGCTCGCGGCCTCCACCGGCGTCTGCGTGGGCTGCGAGATGTACATGATCCTCGCCCGCATCCGCGGGATCGCCGTCGACCGCCACCCGGCCGTCTAGGGGCTCCATGGACCGCATCCTCATCGTCCTCGGACTGATCGCGTTCGTCGGCGCCGTCCTCGCCGCCTCGCGCCTGCGCGGCCGCCGGGACGCGGCCCTGCCGGCGCGGGTCGACGCGGCCGGCCTCGGCCTCGACGCCGCCCACGGCGACACCGCCGTCGTCGCCTTCTCCGGCCCGCTCTGCCACGCCTGCCAGGAGTGGGGCTCCGAGCTCGAGGGCGCCGGCATCCCGTACCGCCGGGTCGACGTGCTGAAGGAGGCCGGCCTCGCCCGCGCCCATGGGGTCACCACCACGCCGGTGGTGCTGGTCGTCGAGCGCGCCAGCGGCGCCGTGCTCGAGGGCTTCGACGAGGGGCCCGACCCCGCGAAGGTCGACCGGGTCCGCGAGCTCGTGCTGATCTAGCGTCCGGCGCGGCCCGTACAGTCCCGGCGTGATCAAGGCCGGGAGCACGGACGGCGGGCGTGAGATCGCCCGCGCCTTCGTCGACCTCCAGCGCATCCTCGACCGCATCCGCCGCGGCGAGCTCGAGGCCACACCGGGCGAGGAGCACCGCCTCGCGATGGCCCTCGACGCGCTGCGGGAGCTGCGGGCGGCCGCCTAGCTGTCGGCGGCGGGACGCTCCCCCCACCGCTCCCACGCCGACGAGAACGCGCTCAGGAGCGCGGCCTGCAGGTCGTCGGGTCCGGCCGGCGCGAGCCGGCGCGCCCAGCGCCGCCGCTCGCGCGCACGGTCGGCCAGGCGGCCGTCGCCGATCGACTCCGCCAGCGACTCGCCGGCCCGCGCGCGGGCCTCGATCGCGCGGCGGATGCGGGCCGCCTCATCGGGCCGCTGCTCGAGCCGGCGCAGGTCGATCAGGCAGTCGGGGCAGGGCCGGATCGTCGGCTCGTCGACGGCCGGTCCCGCACAGGCGCCGCAGGCAGGGCAGGAGAACGCGGCGAGGCGGACACGGTCGGAGCGCACCGGCTGCGGCTGGTCGACGAGCCGCACCCAGACGGAGCGGTCGCGCTGGTCGACCTCGGTGCCCTCGACCACCAGCACGTCGCCGTCGTAGGGCCTCAGGCGCACGCGGTCGCCGCGACGCAGGCCCGTCACCGAGCAGACGGGCGCGACCTCCTCCGCCGGCGCGCGTTCGGGCCACGGCTCGGGCTCGTCGAAGCGCACCTCGCGCACTCCGCCGCGGGCACTCGGCCAGTCGAGGTCCTGCTCGATCCACCAGTCGAGCGTCTCGCGCGCCTCGTTGAGGGCGCGCGTCAGCGTCGCAGCGGCCTGCTCGCGGCGCTCATCGCCGACGTGACGGTCCGGGTGCGCCTGCGCGACGCGCCCGCGCCAGGCCCGCAGGACGCCGTCGTGGTCCAGCGGGGGCGCGACGCCGAGGAGCCAGAGGGCGCGCCGGCAGTCGGCGCTCGTCGGGGTGCGGCGGCGGGACACCGGCGCAGGGTAGCCGCGCCCGCCCCGCGGCCCGGCGGGGCGCTACTCCCCGCCGTAGAAGGGGTTCGTGACCTCGTCGCGGCGCTCGACGAGCGCACGCGCCGCCGCGGGGTCACGGCCCTCGACGGCCATCCCGATCGCCTTGCGGATCGCGGCGCGGCTCGCCCGGCGCACCGCGGTCTCGTCGTCGGCGTCCGGGTTGACGTAGACGGCCACGAAGACGATGTGCTCGTCGGTCGGCTCGAGCAGGCCGTCAGCGACCGCGTCGAGGAGGCCCTGTCCGAGCCCGAGCTGGGCGGCGCCCCAGGTGATCGTCTGGTGGCGGTCCGTCTCGGCCGTCGCCTTGTTCATCATCACGAGCGGCGGCCAGACCGGCTCGTAGCGGGTCGGATGGTCGCCGACGCAGGCCAGGACGGGCGTGTGTCCCGGGCGCGGCGTCGTGAACGCCGTCATCAGCGCCGCCGCCGTGGCGCCGCCCCGGCGCGCGAGCACCACGTTGACGTGCACGCCGTCCGGCGGGCCCTCGCCACCCCAGCCCTCGCCGATCGCCCCGTCGATGTCGCGCGCCATGCCCGCCCCCGGCCTCGTGGTCGCGCGCAGCGTACCCGGCTGGGCCGTGCAGGCCGACGGTCAGCCGGATCACCCGCAACCGGGCTGCGGCGCCACCTCCGCCGGTAGCATGTGCACCCGTGGATGACGAGCGCCCACCCCGGCCGAGCCGTGCCCGCTCGGACCGCCCCGCGCCCCGGTCCCGGCCCGCCCCGCGCGTCTACGACGCCCCCGTGCGCGACAGCCCGCGCTCGCGGTCGGGCACGCGTCGACGCGAGCGCGAGCCCTCCGCGATCCGCCCGCTGCATGTGCTGCTGCTCGTCGTGCTCGTCCTCGGCCTGATCGGCTTCACGACACGCGTGATGGCCGGCGGCGACGAGACGCAGCCGGCCGCCGCGGCCGGCGAGACGGCCACCGCGACGGCCGGGGCGCAGGGTGACGCGGGCACCACCGAGACGCAGAAGCAGGAACAGGACGAGGGCGGCGCGGAGCAGCCGGCCAACACCACGATCTACGTCACGAAGAAGCCACCGCCGACGTACGCGAACGGCGCCAAGGCCCCCGCGAACCAGCCCGGCATCGGTGCCGCCGCCTACGCGGTCCTCGACGTCGACCGCAACGAGATCGTGCTGGCCTCGAACGACACCGACACGCGTCCGATCGCGTCCCTGACGAAGGTGATGACGGGCCTTCTGATCGCCGAGGCCGGCGACTTCTCGCACCGCGTGGTCGTCTCGGACGTCGCGGCCGGCGTGGAGCCGAACAAGGACGGGCTGATCATCGGCAATAGCTACCCGCGTGGCATCCTGCTGTACTCGGCGACCCTGGCCTCGAACAACGATGCGGCGGCGGCCCTCGGCGAGGACCTCGGCGGCACGTACGGCTCGTTCTACGCGATGATGAACAAGCGCGCGAAGGAGCTCGGCCTGACCCGCACGAACTACGCGAGCTCGTCGGGGCTGAACGACGCCGAGAACTGGTCGACGGCGCGCGACCAGGCGATCATGCTGGCCCGCGCGATGGAGAACCCGCGCTTCGCGAAGATCTCCGGCACCCGCAAGCACGCCGTGCGCTGGCCCGACGACGGCAGCCGGCGCGTCTACGAGAATCACAACGACATGCTGGTCACGTACCCGGGCACGTTCGGCGGCAAGACCGGCTTCACGACCGCGGCAGGCGGCTGCCTGTCCGTGATCGTCAAGCGCGGCGGCCGCACGCTCGTCGGAGTCGTGCTCGGGACGAACGACATCTGGGCCGACATGACGCGTCTGATGGACGCGGGCTTCGCGCGGGCCTAGCCCCAGCTCGCGAGCCGCGCGCCCGGGTAGCTGCAGGGCACGACCGGCGTGCGCCCGCCGGAGCGGTTCTCGTTCACGATCGCGTCGCGCAGCGCACCGCCGATCCGGCCGAGCTGGCGCTGGTAGGTCGCGGGGGACATCCCATCCGGGCGCTTCGGCGCCCACGCGAACCCGATCGTGAGCGCGCCGTCGAGCACGCGGCCGCTGGCGGCGACCTGGAGGCCGACGAAGCGCTCCATCGGCCCGGCGGCCACCGCGGTGTACCCGTACGCGTCCGGCCACGACCACGCCGCGTTGACGAGCGGCACACTGCGCCCGAGGACGGCACGCACGGCGCCCTCGTCCGGCAGGGTCAGCCGCTCGGCGACGCGGAGGCGGTGGTCGGCGTAGGCGCGCAGGCCCGCGATCTGCCGCTTCGCAGACAGGCCGGGCTCGCACGTGTCGCGGATGCTCGCGTACGCCTCGACGCTGTACACGTCGACCGCCTTGCGCAGCTCGCGCCAGAACGGCCCGTCGGCGAACCATCCGCGCAGCGCCTGCTCGAGCGCCGGCGTCATGCCTTCGCCCTGCTTGTTCATCACGACGTAGACGACGCCCGTCGGCTCCGTGCTTCCCGCCTGGAGCCCCGTGATCAGGTCGCGCACCGCGTCGCGGTCGGCACCGCTCTCGAGCGCGGCGACGGGGATCTCGTTGAGCGCCCAGCGGTCGCCCTTGTCGAAGTCGTAACCCGCCTTCTCCATCTCGGCGCGGGCGCGCCGCCCGCGCTCCAGCCACGACACGTCGGGATGGCCCTTCCCCCACGCGTTCCAGTCGTTGAAGTTGACCTCAGGGAGGGGGTGGACGTTGTCGCCGATCGCGGCGAAGCGCTGCTTCATCCGCGACCGTGTCGTCAGCCAGGCACGGTCCGCGCCCTCCTCCGTCGGCACGGATATCCACGCCTCGATGCAGCCC
The DNA here is from genome assembly GCA_030831375.1 of Gaiellales bacterium. Taxonomy (GTDB): domain Bacteria; phylum Actinomycetota; class Thermoleophilia; order Gaiellales; family F1-60-MAGs149; genus F1-60-MAGs149. The sequence continues at coordinate 6,268 of JAURLF010000071.1, forward strand.
TCGGGCGCCGCCGCCATGTCCTTCGCGAGGCCGATCCAGTCATCCTGGGCGTACGCGATCACCCGCGCGGGCTTCGCGCAGTCCGCCGCGGCCGTCTTCGCCGCGGGCTTCGCGATCGGCCGCTCGATCGACTCCCTCTCCGCCCCGCGATCGCAGCGCCGCGGCAGGTTCGAATGGATCCCCTCGGTCGGAGCGCACGGATCGGCGGCGACGTGCGCAGCGGAGGCCTCGGCGGTCGTCTCAGTGGTCGCCGTCGCGCCGGTCGTGCCCGTCGGCGCATCGTCGCCGCCGGCGCAGGCCGCGGCGAGGAGCGAGGCGATCAGCGCGACCGCGACCGTGCGCAGGGCCAGCGGAAGGGGGTTCATGCCCCCTTCCCGCCCGGGACGCATCAGCGCTTGGGCGGGGCGACCTCGAAGTGGATGCGCGTCATAAGGACGGCTCCCACCGCGAGGGCGAGGGTGACTCCGACGCCGATCCAGCCGTGCGGCACCGTGTCGACGCCCTCCACCAGGACCACGAGAGCCAGACAGAGGACCAGCGTCGCCGCGATGATCCACATCGCGATGTGCGAGACCTTGGAGTCGGGATTGCTCTGCGCCATGCCCGGGACGGTAGCAGGATCGCAGGCCGCTCGACGGGTCGTCAGTCGCCGGCGGCGAGCTCCGCGACGGGCGGGCAGGTGCACACCAGATGGCGATCCCCGTAGGGCTGGTCGATGCGCCTGACGGGCGGCCAGTACTTCTCCGGGCCCATCGTGACGACCGGGTAGACGGCCTCTTCGCGCGAGTAGGCGTGGCCCCACTCGCCGGTCAGCATATGCGCCGTGTGCGGCGCGTTGACCAGCGGGTTGTCGTCGGCCGGCCACTCGCCCGCGGCGACGCGGTCGATCTCCGCGCGGATCGCGATCATGGCCGCGCAGAAGCGGTCCAGCTCGGCCTTGTCCTCGGACTCGGTCGGCTCGATCATGAACGTGCCCGCGACGGGGAACGACATCGTCGGCGCGTGGAAGCCGTAGTCGATCAGGCGCTTCGCCACGTCCTCGACCGTGACGCCCGTCTCCTTCGTGAGGTCGCGCAGGTCGATGATGCACTCGTGGGCCACGAGGTCGTGCTTGCCCGTGTAGAGGATCGGGTAGTGCTCGGCGAGACGGCGCGCCACGTAGTTGGCGTTCAGCACCGCGACCTGCGTCGCCCGCTTGAGCCCGTCGGGGCCCATCAGCCGGATGTAGGCCCACGAGATCGGCAGGATGCCCGCGGAGCCCCAGGGCGCGGCCGAGACGGGGCCGGGGCCGGTCGACGGGCCCGCGGCCGGCTGCAGCGGGTGGTTCGGCAGGAACGGCCTGAGGTGCGCGCGCACCGCGACCGGGCCGACGCCGGGCCCGCCCCCGCCGTGCGGGATGCAGAACGTCTTGTGCAGGTTCAGGTGCGAGACGTCCGCCCCGAACCTGCCCGGCTGCGCGACGCCGACGAGGGCGTTCATGTTGGCGCCGTCGACGTAGACCTGGCCGCCCGCGTCGTGGACGAGCGCGCAGACCTCGCGGACGGTCTCCTCGTAGACGCCATGCGTCGAC
>JAURLF010000072.1 GCA_030831375.1 Gaiellales bacterium
TGCGCCGACGTGCTCGGCGAGCCGGCGGCCGTCGACCGTGTCGACCTCCACCACCTCGAGCGCGGTGTTCTCGAGCGCGGGCGGCTCGAGCGGCTCCTCGAGGCGGGTCGGGTCGACGAGCGCGCGGACCGTCGAGCCCGGCAGGACGTAGCGGTCGAGCTCGCCGAGGATCGTGTCCGCAAGGCCGTTCCAGCCGATCAGGAGCGTGTGCTCGCAGACCGGCTCGACGGCCGGCTCGACCTGCGCGCCGACGTCGATCGCCTCGACGGGTCCGCTGAGCCGGATCGTGTCGTCGTCGGCCGAGATCGCGATCACCTGGTCGCCCGGGGCGTACACGCGGGCCATCGGCGGCGACAGGGACACCGCGCCGTCGGCCGTGCGCACGCCGATCACGCTCGATTCCGCGTACGCCGTCAGGCTCGCGCCGAACGTGGCGCCGACGAGATCCGCCTCGTCCTGGAAGTAGATCTCGTCGCCGTCGAAGTCGAGCAGCTCCTGGAAGGCGGCGCTGATCCCCGACTGGCGGCAGACCTGGGCCGTGACGCGCGCGATCACATCGGTCGACACGACGATCGCCATCCGCCCCCCCGTGGCCCGGTCGATGGCCGCGGCCGAGTCCTCGCTGCCGAACTCGGCCGTCACGCGCAGGCGCTCGAGGGCCGGGTCGATCGCGAGCAGCGCGAGGACCGACTTGACCACGCCCGGGTCGCCCGTCTCCTCGTCGAGCAGGACGAGGATGGACTTCGCCGCCTCGGGTCGGACGATCTCGAGGTCAGCCGGGTCCGAGGGGCTGCCGGACCGGCAGATCACGCGGGTGCGGCGGTCGCCGACGGCGCGCGAGCGCACCTCGTCCTCCATCTCCACCTTGTCGCGGGCGGCGAGCACGACGACGACGGGGTCGCGCTGATTCGCGTTCGCGACCTCGAGCTCGGCGAGGATCTGATGCAGCTTCGGCGACCAGCCGAGGACCAGCGTATGCCCCGTCTCGACGACGAGCGAGCGGCCCTTGCGGAGCTCGTCGAGCCTCGCCTCGATGCCGGACGCGATGATGCCGATCAGGATCGACAGCACGAAGATCCCGGCGATCGTGACGACCAGCGCCACGATCCGCCACGACCAGCCGACGTCGGCGCCGAGCGCGCCCGGGTCGAGCGCACGCATGAGGTTGACCCAGATCGCCTCGCCAAGGCCCGTGCGGTCGGTGCCATTGGTGCGCAGGCCGATCAGGGCCACGACGATCCCCGCCAGCACGACGACGACCAGGGTGACCAGCCCGAGCCAGGCGATCACCCCCAGCGTGCCGCGCGCGAGGGTCGCGTCGAAGCGGTAGCGCAGCCGGTCGCGCCTGGTGATCGGCCTCGTCATGTCGCGTTCCCCCCGTCGCGCACCGGGCGAGGGTACACGAGCAGCACGGTCAGCGGCTCAGGTGCCGGCGTCGGCGGCGTCGCCGGCGGGCCTGGCGCCGCGCCGCTCGAGCACGACGAACAGGAGCCGGTTCAGCGCGAGGGCCAGCAGGCCGACGGCGATCGCCAGCACGATGACGTCGACGACAAGCGACCACTGGAACAGGACGAGCAGCGCGAGGCCGAGGGCGACGAGTCCCTGCAGGACCTTGCCGCCCGTCGAGGCGGCCGGGGTCAGTGCCCGGTTCGCCCCGGACTTGAAGACGGCGGTGACGTCGGCGACCTCGACCTTGCGCGAGCCGGCGGCCCCGGCGGCCTCGCCCGCGGCCTCGCGGGCGTGCCCCGCGGCACCGGCGACGTACCCGCCCGTCCAGCGCAGCGACCAGACGAGGACCGCGGCGATCGCGCCGGCGATCGCGATCACGCGGGCGAGGTCGCGGAGGTCGCCGAAGAGGCCCTGGAAGACGCCGGTGGCGGCCTCGTTGAGGACCGCGTCATTCGCGGTGGCGGCGTTCAGGCCGACGCGCACGAGGCCGAGCACGAGCGCGATGCCGAGCCCGACCGCGATCAGCGCGACAAGGGCGCTGATGGCGCCGCGCCGTCGGCTCGGGGCGATCAGGGCGGCGAGGACGGCGAGGCCGATCCCGAGGACGAGGACGACCCAGGCGACCGGGCCGAGGTCGGCGCCGAGCTGGATCAGCCGGAACGCGGGGCCGGGGTCGGGCAGCTTCGCGAGCTCGGCGGAGGCGGCGTTGCCGACGGCGGTCGCGAGCTCCTGGTCGTACGGCGCGAGCGTGTTCTCGACCAGCTGCGGCGCACCCTCGATCGTGAAGACGATCTTGGCGGTGCGCGGGTCGAGCAGGAGCGCGTGGAACTTGACGAGCGCCGCGGTCACGATCTCGGTGAAGACGGGCTCGGCGACGACCGTCTGCGCGGCCGACTGGATCAGCGGGCGCGCGACGACGGCCTTCGGGACCTCCTGCACGATCGCGTCGGTCAGCTCGGTCGCGACGGCCATCTGCACGCCCGGCTCCTGCAGGACCTGCGTGACGCGCTTCGAGAAGACCTGCTCGTTGTAGAGCGTGCGGTGCATGTACACGCCGAGGACGCCGATCAGCATGAACAGCCAGGCGATCACGAGGATCGCGATGACCCCGATCCAGTGGCCGGTGGCCTTCGGGGCGGGGGCGGGGGCCGTCGACATCGCGGAGACCGTAGCAGTCGCCCGGCGCACGCCGGCGCCGATCTAGCCGGCGGGCTCGAACAGCCTGAACTTGCCGCCGAGGACCTGCTGGACCCGGACGGGGGTGATGCCGTTGCGGTTCCCGTCGAAGCGGAACTTGCCGAGCAGCGTCGGCACCGACTTCGGCGCCACGAGCGCGGCGAGCTGCGTCTGCATCGCCACCTGCGAGGCGGCGCCGCCGTTCCTCGCGGCCCGCGCCACCACGTACGTATAGGCGTACGCGGTCGCCGCGAACTGGTCGGGCGTGCGCTTGTACTGCCGCTTGAAGGCCTTCACGAACTTCTGGTTGCGCTTCGAGGTGTCGGCGATCGTCCACGGCGTGCCGACGATCAGGCCGTTGGCGGCCGCGCCCGCGCCGGTGATGATCTCCTGGGTGTTGAAGGCGTTCGAGCCGAGCACCTTCTTGCGCACGCCAGCGGCGCGCAGCGCCCGCAGGAGCGGGATGCCCTCCGCGGGCAGCGCGGTGATCGCGACGATGTCGGGACCCGCGGCCTTGACCTCCGCGGCGATCGCCGTGAAGTCCGTCGTGCCGGCCGGCACGACGATCGTCGTCGTCAGCGCGATCTGGTTGGCCTCGAAGGCGCGCGCGAAGATCGGGGCGGACGTGACGGCGAACTCGTCGCTGCCCTGGATCAGGACGGCGGTCTTCGGGGCGAGCGACGACGTCGCGACGGCCTTCACGAGGCGCGGCAGCAGCACGTTCTCCGTCAGCGCCGGCCGGAACACGAACGTGCCGATCTCGGTGATGCCGGGCTGCGTGTTCGAGATGCCGAGCACGGGGATGCGCGCGCCCTGCGCGAAGTGGTCGACCGTCAGGGCGACGCTGGACAGGGTCGGGCCCATGATCGCGTTGACGCCGTCGCGGAAGAAGATGCCGTACGCCGCGGCCGCGCCCTGCGGGGTGCCGAGGTCGTCGACGGTCTTGACGTTGAGCTTGACGCCCTTGATCGAGCCGCCGTTGATCTCCTTGACCGCCATGTCGATGCCGCGCCGCGACGACAGGCCATACGCCTGGTTGGTGCCCGTCAGGGTCAGTGCGGCGCCGATGTTCACGGTCACGGCGCGCTGGGCGGCGGCCGTTCCGGCGAGGGCGCCGAACGCGAGCA
>JAURLF010000073.1 GCA_030831375.1 Gaiellales bacterium
GCAGGCGCGCCTCGACGCCGGCGAGAGCCCGAAGGATCTCGGCGCGCACGGCACGTTCGGCGGGGCGGACGAGGTGCAGATCGCCCTCGACCACAAGCGCGTGCCGCTGCAGGGCCCGATCGTGCTGCGCAACGCGGACGGCACTCGCACGGTGACGACGCCGGGCCGCGCGATCCTCAACCACGAGCTCACGATCGCGCTCGAGGAGCAGCTCGGCCGGCCGCTCGAGGAGGACGATGTCGAGGAGGTCCGCTCGGCGCTGACGAAGCGCGAGATCACGGACTTCGTGACGGCGCTCGTCGACCGCCACGGCCCGTCCGAGGTCGCGATGGTCCTCGACGTGATCAAGGACCTCGGCTTCAAGTACGCCACCCGGTCGGGCGTCACGATCTCGAAGAACGACATCGTCACGCCGCCCGAGAAGCCCGCCATCCTCGCCGACTACGAGGCCAAGGTGGAGGGCGCCTGGGAGCAGTACATGGACGGCCTGATCACCGACCAGGAGCGCCACCGCAAGGTCGTGCAGCTGTGGAACGAGGCGACCGACGCCGTCGGCGAGAAGGTCAAGGACGCCTTCTGGGAGATGAACCCCGTCTACATGATGGCCAACTCCGGCGCCCGCGGCTCGTTCAAGCAGATCCGCCAGCTGGCCGGCATGCGCGGCCTGATGGCCAACCCGAAGGGCGAGATCATCGAGCGCCCGATCAAGGCCAACTTCATGGAGGGCCTGGACGTCCTCGAGTACTTCATCTCCACGCACGGCGCCCGCAAGGGCCTCGCCGACACCGCGCTGCGCACGGCCGACTCCGGCTACCTGACGCGGCGGCTCGTCGACGTCTCCCAGGACGTGATCGTGCGCGAGGAGGACTGCGGCACGGAGCGCTACGTCGAGGTGCCGGCCTTCATGGACCGCCGCCCGACGTACGAGGTCCGCGGCGGCGCCATCCAGCGCCGCTCCGCCGGCTTCGACCCGCGGCCGTCCGACCAGCTCGCCGGCCGCGTGCTGGCGCAGGACGTGGCGATCGGCGGCGGCGACACGCTGCCCGCCGGCACGCCGATCAGCCGCTCGTTCGCGACCGAGCTGTACGAGGAGAAGGCCCGCCACGTCGCGGCCGTGCTCGAGAAGGTCGACGGCGAGATCGCGAAGGCGGGCAAGGAGCCCGACCCGGTGGCGCTGGCCAAGGCCGTCGGCCTGGCCGACCTCGCCGAGGTCTTCAAGCGCGAGAGCAAGGGCGAGGACCCGTACTTCACGCTCGAGGCCGTCGACGACATGAAGAACCCGGAGAAGTTCATGCGCCGGCTCGAGGAGGAGGGCTACCCCTCGAAGCCGCATGAGGACCGCACGGCGGACGAGATCCGGGTCCTGCAGCTGCGCACGCTCGTCTGGGCGCTCAACGAGATGGTCGACGTGGAGTGCACCGTCCCGGTCCGCTCCGTCCTCACCTGCGAGGCCGAGGTCGGGGTCTGCGGCGCCTGCTACGGCGTCATGCCGGCGACGGGCTCGCGCTCGGAGGTCGGCGACGCGGTCGGCATCATCGCCGCCCCGTCGATCGGCGAGCCGGGCACGCAGCTGACCATGCGCACGTTCCACACCGGCGGCGTCGCCGGCGCGGACATCACGCACGGCCTGCCGCGCGTCGTCGAGCTGTTCGAGGCCCGCACCCCGAAGATGCCGGGCGCCGTCGCGCACGTCGACGGCCGCGTCATCCGCCGGGCCAAGACGACCGGCCAGTTCGTCTTCGTCCTCCCGCGCCGCGACGACATCGAGGTGCGCGAGGTCAAGGGCGAGGGCGCCGTCATCTACTACAAGGGCGAGCGCATGACGCGCACGCTCGCGGAGTGGATCACGAAGGGCATCCCGTACTCCCGCACCGCCGAGGAGATCGTCGAGGACGGCCAGATCGTGGTCCGCGGCCAGCAGATCGTCAACGGCGTCCTGTCGCCGCCCGACCTGATGGCCTCCGGCCTCGACCGGGCGACGCGCTACCTGACCGAGGAGGTCCAGCGCGTCTACCGCGACCAGGGCGTGGAGATCAACGACAAGCACATCGAGGTGATCGCCCGTCAGATGACGCGCCGCGTGCTCGTCGACCACCCGGGCGACACGGACTACCTGCCCGGCCAGCTGGTCGAGGTGTCGGAGTTCGTGACCCAGCGCGAGGCCCTCGAGAAGAAGCTCGCGAAGGTCAAGAAGACGCAGGTGCCGACCGGCGAGCAGCAGGTCCTCGGCATCACGAAGGCGTCGCTGGCGACCGAGAGCTTCCTGTCGGCGGCCTCCTTCCAGGAGACCACGAAGGTCCTGACGGACGCCTCGATCGAGGGCAAGACCGACAACCTGGCCGGCCTCAAGGAGAACGTGATCATCGGCAAGCTGATCCCGGCCTCCACCGGCCTGCGCGAGTACCGGGCCATCGAGATCGAGCCGCGCGAGCCGTGGACGCCGGAGATCATCGGCGCCGTGGCCGGCGGCGACGAGCTCGGCATCGCCGGCGAGGAGATCGAGCCCATGATCGGGCTCGAGGAGCGCCTCGACGGCGACGGCCTGAGCGGCGACTAGCCGCACGCGGCCCCGTCCCGGCGATCCGGCCGGGACGGGGCCGTGCGCGCCTCAGAGGCGCGCGAGCAGCTCGTCCACGGGCACGCGGTCGGCCGCGCTCGACGCGCGGTGCAGGAGCCGGATGCGGGCCCGGTCGTCGAGCAGGACGTCCGCCCCCAGCTGGAAGCCGTCGTCGCCACGCGCCTTCCAGGCGGGCCTGAGGCGCGCCGCCTCGCGCAGGCCGTCGCGCCACGAGGCGCCGTCGAGCAGCAGCGCCCGCGCCGAGCCGCGCCCGACGCCGAGCGCCCGGTAGAGCTCGCGTGCGGGGTCGCCGGCGACGAGCACGTCGCGCGCGCCCTCGCGCCGGCGCCACGCCTCCGCTCGCTCCGCGTCGACGGGCATCACGACGAGCAGGTCGCCGCCGCGCGCCCGGATCCGGTCCCTGGCCCCCGCGACACGGCGGAGGTGCCGCTGGCACACCGGTCAGCCGGGGTGGCGCGTCAGGTACACGACCCACGGCCGGCCGAGCAGGTCGTCGCGCTCGAGCACGCCGCCGCCGGCGAGGGGGAGGGGCAGGTCGGGGAACTCCACGCCCGGATCATCGCAGGCCCTTGCGCGCGCCGCGGGTGCGCTCCACAATCGCCCGACCAGCGAGGAGGAGGATCCCCGTGGACCGCATCCCCCCGCGCCGCACCATCGCGGCGCTCATCGCCTGCGCCCTGATCGCGGGCGCCGCCCTGCCCGCGCTCGGCAGTGCCGCCGGCGAGAGGGCGCGCGCCCTGATCGGCACCGCGCAGCTCAGAAACGGCGCCGTCACCGACGCCAAGGTCAAGCGCGGCACGCTGCGCTACAGCGCGTTCAAGGCCAAGGAGGCCGCCCCCTGGAACCTCAAGGGGATCCCCGCGGCGGGAGCCCTGACCGGCCGCTTCCCGAACCCGGGCCTCGCCGCCGGCAGTGTCAAGGCGATCCAGATCGCACAGGGCGCAGTCGGGCGCAGCGAGATCGCCGCCGGCGCCGTCGGCTCCGAGGAGCTCGCCCAGGGCGCCGTCCGCGCGATCGACATCGCGAACGGCGCGATCGGCGCCGCCAAGATCGCGCCCAACAGCATCGGCAAGGGCCAGATCGCCCCCGGCGGCGTCGGGGCCAGCGAGATCGCCAACGGCGCCGTCGGAGTGCCGGAGCTCGCGGCACTGCCCGGGGCCCGGGTGTACGTGGGGGAGGGGACGCGGGTGCAGCTCGCGTCCGGTGTCCGCACTGCGGTGACATTCGGACAGGTGGCGTACACGCAGGGCGGTGTCTGGTCGAACGCGCGGCCCGACCGACTCGCGGCTCCCGTGGCAGGGGTGTACCAGGTCACGGCGGGCGCCGTCTTCGAGGACAACGGCAGCGGTGGGCGTGGGATCTGGATCGTGAATGCGGGGAC
>JAURLF010000074.1 GCA_030831375.1 Gaiellales bacterium
CCGCCGCCGAGGCGGGGGCGACCGCGCTCGTCGGCGGGCCGACCGCGCAGGACTACGACACGGACCGCACGATCAGCCGCGACGCGAAGGTGATCGTGCCGCTGACCCTGCTGCTGATCCTGATCATCCTCGGCCTGCTGCTGCGCGCCGTCGTCGCACCCTTGTACCTGATCGCGACGGTGATCCTGTCCTACTTCGCCACCCTCGGGCTGACGTACGTGATCTTCATCCACGTCTTCGGCAGCCCCGGTGTCGACCCGGGCTACGCGACGTTCCTGTTCCTGTTCGCCGTCGCCCTCGGCGTCGACTACAACATCTTCCTCGTCTCGCGCATCCGCGAGGAGGCCGAGTCCGCGCCGATGCGCCCCGCGGTGCTGCGCGCCCTCGAGACGACGGGCGGCGTGATCACGAGCGCCGGCCTGATCCTCGCCGGCACGTTCCTCGTGCTGATGACGCTGCCCCTGGAGGCGCTCTTCCAGCTCGGCTTCGGCGTCGCCCTCGGCGTCCTCATCGACACCTTCGTGGTGCGCACGCTGCTGGTGCCCGCCCTCGCCGTCTGGGTCGGGGACCGCTCGTGGTGGCCGGGTCGGGTGCCGACGCACACGGCGCCGCCGGCGGCGGACTGACCCGGGCCGCAGGCGCCGCCTAGACTGCGCCCATGGACATCCTCGTCCTCCAGCACATCCGCTGCGAGCCGCCCGCCGCGTACGGCGACGCCCTGACCGCGCGCGGCCACGTCCTGCACCCGGTCGAGGTCGACGAGGGCGAGCCCCTGCCCGACTGGCGCGAGTACGGCGCCATCGTCGCGATGGGCGGGCCGATGGGGGCCTACGAGGACGACGCGCACCCGTGGCTCGCCGCGGAGAAGGCGCTGATCCGCGACGCGGTGCACGCGGGCCTGCCGTACTTCGGGGCCTGCCTCGGCGTGCAGCTCCTCGCCGCCGCGCTCGGCGCCCGCGTCCACCCCGGGCCCGAGCCCGAGGTGGGCCTCCTCGACGTGCAGCTGACCGAGGCGGGCCGCCGCGACCCCGTCGCCTCGATCCTACCCGCCTCGTTCAGGACGCTGCAGTGGCACGGCGACACCTTCGACCTGCCGGAGGGCGCGGTCTCGCTGTTCTCGAGCCCCGCCTACCCGAACCAGGGCTTCCGCTACGGCGAGGTCGCCTACGGCGTCCAGTTCCACCTCGAGGTCGACGAGGCCCTCGCCGACGAGTGGTCGCGCGTCCCCGCCTACCGCGAGGCCGCCGAGCGCGTGCTCGGCCCGGGTGGGCTCGAGACCCTGCTCGATGGGGTGCGCGCCAACGCGGATCGCATGCTGCCCCACGCCCGCACCCTGATCGACGCTTGGCTCGACCAGGCGATCGAGTTCGGGCGGGTCTAGCGGAGCAGGCAGCCCCCGCCGGTCATCGCTCGCGCGGGGCGGCTCGCGCCCGGCCCCGCCGCCGACTACCCTCACCCCATGGCGGACGCGGCGAAGCGCAAGGCGCGCACGGCGAAGAAGGACAAGGGCAAGGCCGCGAAGCGCATGCGCCTGTCGCAGTTCTGGCACCCGATCGCGACGGCGGAGGAGGTCGGCGGGCAGCCGCGCCGGTTCACGCTGCTCGACGAGGACCTCGTAGCGTTCCGGACGGCGGCGGGCGTGACCGTCCTCAAGGACCTCTGCATCCACCGCGGCGCCGCGCTGTCGCTCGGCGAGGTCCGGGACGGCTGCATCGTCTGCCCGTACCACGGCTGGGAGTACGACGCCTCGGGCGCGTGCGTGAGGATCCCCGCGCAGCCGGGCCGCCCGATCCCCGCCGCGGCGCGCGCGGTCGCCTACCGGGCCGAGGAGCGCCACGGCCTCGTCTGGGTGGCGCTGGAGGAGCCGATCGCGCCGATCCCGCACGTCCCCGACGACCTCGACCGGGACCCGGCGTTCACGGGCGAGGTCTTCAGCGTGCTCGAGTGGGCGACCTCCGCCGGCCGCTCGACGGAGAACTCGATGGACGTCTCGCACTTCCCCTTCGTGCACCCCGAGCTGCTCGGCGACCCCGACCACCCCGAGCAGGAGCCGTACGAGCTGCACGCGGAGGAGTGGGGCCAGTGGTTCCGCGTGCCGAACCAGTTCTGGCGCTCCGTCGACGGCACGCAGAACGCGCGCATCACGTACGTCTACACGCACGTCTACCCGTTCACGATGCACCTGCACGTGACGACGGACGGCGACGACTCGGGCCGCGTCATGAGCGTGATGGTGATCGCCTCCCCGACGCGCGCGAAGGAGACGCGCGTCTTCCGGATCGCGTTCCGCAACTACGTCGAGGAGAACGCCAACTTCGTCTCCGACTACCTGCACATCCTCGAGCAGGACCGCCGCGTCGTGGAGAGCATCCGCCCCGAGGAGATCCCCGCGTCGCTCAAGGAGGAGCTCCACATCAAGGTGCCGGACCTCTCCTCCATCGCGTACCGGCGCTGGCTCGAGGACGTCGACATGCAGGGCGTGCTGGCGCCCTGAGCCTTGCCGCGGCGCAGGCGCGCTGCCACGATCCCGGCGGGATGGGGAGGATCGGGATCGACGTCGGCGGCTCCTTCACGGACGCGGTGATGCTCGACGATGCCGGCGGGGTCCGGATCGCGAAGGTGCCATCGACGCCGTCGAGGATCGAGGCCGGCTTCCTCGACGCGCTGCAGGACCTCCTCGCCGCGGCGGGCGCGCGGACCGCCGATGTCGCCTATCTCGCCCACGGCACCACCGTGGCCACCAACGCGGTCGTCACGCGCTCGTTCGCCCGCACGGCGCTCGTCACGAACGACGGGTTCGCCGATGTGCTCGCGATCGGCACGCAGATGCGCCGCAACGTGTACGACCTGTGGACCCCCGAGCCCGAGCCGCTCGTGCCGCGCGAGCGCTGCCATGGCGTGCCGGGCCGGATCGACGCCCAGGGCGTCGAGGTCGAGCCCCTGAACGAGGAGGCCGTGCGCTGCGCCGCGGCCCGCATGCGCAGCGACGGCACCGAGGCCGTCGCCGTGATGGGACTGTTCTCGTTCCTGAACGCCGCACACGAGCGGCGGATCGGCGAGATCCTCGCCGAGGAGCTCCCCGGCCTGCCGGTGACCCTGTCGAGCGACGTGGTGCCCGAGTTCCGGGAGTACCCGCGAGCCGCGACGGCCGCCGCGAACGCGGCGCTGATGCCGCTCGTCGGCGCCTACGTCGGGGCCGTCGAGCGCGAGCTCGCGGAGGCCGGGGTGTCCGCGCCCCTGCACCTGATGCAGAGCAACGGGGGCGTGGCCCCCGCCGAGCGCGCCCGCGATCGGCCAATCGCCCTCGCCGCATCAGGGCCGGCGGCCGGCGTGATCGGCGGCGCCCGGCTCGCGCGAGACGCCGGCGAGACGAACGCGATCACCTTCGACATGGGCGGCACCACCGCGGACATCGGCATCGCCCCGGGCGGAGAGCCGCAGATCCGCTTCGACGGCGACGCCGCCGGCACCCCGATCAGCATCCCGCAGATCGACGTGCTCTGCATCGGCGCCGGCGGCGGGTCGATCGCCTCGGTGGACGACTTCGGCGCCCTCTCCGTCGGACCCGCGAGCGCCGGCGCCGACCCCGGTCCCGCCGCGTACGGCCGGGGCGGGCAGCGGGCCACGGTCACCGACGCCCACGTCGTGCTCGGCACGCTCGGCGCGGACCGCCGGCTGGCCGGCCGCCTGCCGCTCGACCGCGGCCTCGCGGAGGCCGCCATCCGGCGCGACGTGGCGGAACCGCTCGGGCTCGGCGTCGAGGACGCCGCCGTCGCCGTGCTGCGCATCCTGAACGCGAACATGGCCAATGCCGTCCGCGTGATGAGCGTCGCCCGCGGCCTCGACCCGCGCGACTTCGCCCTCGTGGCGATCGGGGGCGCCGGCCCCATGCACGGCTGCCAGCTGGCGGACGAGGTCGGGATCCCGCGCGTCGTCGTGCCGCGCTTTCCCGGCGTCGCGGCGGCCTGGGGCCTCCTCGCCACCGACATCCGCCACGACCTGCGCCGCACATGGCGACGGCCGACCGCGCAGGTCGACCCGGCCGACCTCGACGCCGAGATGGCCCGGCTGGAGGCCGAGGCCCGCGCGCTGCTCGACGGATCGCGCGCCGTGTCGCTCGGAGACGACCTCGCCTGGGAGCTGGACATGCGCTACCGCGGACAGGCCTACAACCTGACGGTGCCGCTGGGCCCGCGACCCGCCACGGCCGAGGCGGTCGCGGCCGCCGAGCGGGCCTTCGTCGCGGAGCACCACCACCTGTACGACTACACCCCGGCGGTGCCGGAGACGGAGATCGTGACGATCCGGCTGCGCGCGAGCGCCCGCACCGCGCCGGCGCACGCCGCCGCCGACCCGCAGGCGCCGAGCGAGACCACCCGTCAGCGCGTCTACGACGGCGCCTGGGCGGACTGGCCGGTCGTCCCGCGCGGCGCGCTCTCCACGGCGGCGCCGCTCGCCGGGCCGGCGATCATCGAGCAGGACGACACGACGACGGTGCTGCACCGGGGCTGGACGGCAACCGCCCTGCCCGACGGCGCGCTGGTCCTGGAGCGGGCGTGAGCACGCGCCCCGACCCGGTCCTGCAGGAGATCCTGGCCAGCGCGTTCCGGCACATCGCCGAGGAGATGGCGGTGGTCGAGTACCGCTCGTCCTACTCGCCGATCATCCGCGAGATGCTCGACTTCAACTGCGGCGTGTTCGCCGCGGACGGCCGCGCGATCGCGAACTCCGAGCAGATCCCCGCGCAGCTCGGGCTGATGCAGTTCGCCCTCGAGGCGGTGATCGCCAAGTGGGGCGATCGCGTCGCCGACGGCGATGCGTTCCTCACGAACCACCCGTACATGGGCGGCACGCACACCCCCGACCTGCAGGTCTTCACCCCGCTCATGGTCGACGGGCGCGTGCACGCGTGGGCCGGCTCGATCGCCCACCACATCGACATCGGCGGCCGCTTCCCCGGCACGGAGAGCGCGCAGACCACCGAGCTCTACCAGGAGGGCCTGATCTTCCCGGCGATCCGCCTCGTCTCGAGCGGCGTCCGCGAGGCGGCCGTCTACGAGCTGATCGCGGCGAACGTCCGGGTCCCGGACGCGACGATGGGCGACCTCGACGCGCAGCTGGCCTCATGCCGCCGCGGCACCCAGCGCCTCGGCGAGCTGATCGAGCGGCACGGGGCCGACGTGGTGGGCGGCGGCATGGAGGCGGTCGTCGACCAGACGGCCCGCCGCGCCGAGGCGCTGTTCCGATCATGGCCGGATCGCGCGGTCGAGGCGGAGGGCTTCCTCGACGACATCGGCTTCGAGGGCACCGACCCGGTCCGGATCCACGCCCGGCTGTCCGTCGACGACGGCACGCTCGTCGTCGACCTCTCAGGCAGCTCACCCCAGGTCGCCTCCGGCATGAACGTGCCGCTCGCCAGCGCGCATGCCGCCGCCTACTTCGCGGTCCGCTGCTTCCTCGGCGGAGACGTCCCGCACAACGCGGGGCTGGCCGGGCGCGTCCGGCTCGTGGCCCCCGAGGGGTCGCTGTTCAACCCGACGTTCCCGACCGCCCTGAGCGCCCGCCACCTGGCGGTGCAGCGCCTGACGGACGTCCTGATCGACGCCCTCTCCGATCTCCTGCCCGCGCACGCGATCGCGGGCAGCCAGGTCTCGTTCCCGTCGTTCGTCCTGCAGGCGGTCGATCCGCGCAGCGGCTCCCTGACGCTCCTGGTCGACATCCTCGGCGGTGGCGGCGGAGCCCGCCCCGGCGCCCCCGGCGACGACGGGATCGACCCGTACACCTCGAACTGCGCGATCCTCCCCGTCGAGATCGCCGAGCTCGAGTACCCCTTCGTCGTGGAGCGCAGCGAGCTGATCGAGGGCTCCGGCGGTGCCGGCCGCCAGCGCGGCGGCCTCGGGATCCGCCGCGCCTACCGCCTCCTCGGCGACGCGGCGGACGGCATGTACTACGTCGAGCAGACCGACCCGCGCTTCGGGGCGCGGGGGCGCGACGGCGGGGAGCCCGGCCGGCCCGGCCGCGTCGCCCTGCGGGACGGGCAGACCGGCGAGGAGCGCCCCCTGCCGGGCAAGGGGTACCTGCGCATCCGCCGCGGCGACACCCTGATCCTCGAGGGCGCGGGCGGCGGCGGCTTCGGCGCCCCGTAAGCGGGGCCCGCGGCCCGGCGACTCGCCCGCATGGACATGCAGCGCATCGCCATCGCCCTCCCCCTCGCCGTGATCGCCCTGATCGCGCTCGACTGGGCCCGCCACGTGGCCGGCGGGCGCCGGTGAGCCCGGATCCGGACGACCCGGACGAGCCCTCCCTCCCCCGCCTGCCGCCGGACGACCTGGCCGCCCTCTCGGAGGCCGAGCTGGCGCGGCTCGCCGCGGCGATCTGGGCGCGCGTCGTCGGGTCCGACGCCGGCGCCGAAGCCGACGGGGACTAGCCGGCGACGGTCCCGTCGGGCAGCACGGTCGCGACGAGCGACGCCCCCTCGAGGTCCGCGCCCGTCAGGTCGGCGCCGGTCAGGTCGGCCCCGTCGAGACGTGCGCCGGAGAGGTCCGCGTCCGTGAGGTCGGCCCCGGTGAGGTCGTAGCCGGAGAGGTCTCCCTCGGCGAGGTCGAGGCCCGACAGGTCGGCGCCGGCGAAGCTCGGCCGCCGCCCGTGGGCGAGCGCGTGCTCGGCGATCACGGGAATCGCGATCCGCCAGTAGCGGTCGCGGTACTCGGCGGGCACGCCGAGCCGCGCGTACGCCTCCTGGAAGGCGGCGAGGGGCTCCGCCCCGCCCGCGACGCGCTCGCCGACCCAGACCGCGACGGCCTCGAAGCCGTCCACGATGTCGTTCCACGCGATCGGGAGCGGGGCGTCGTCGGCCATCGGCCGGAGCGTACCCGCCGGGGAGCCCGCGGGGCGCTCCGTACACTGCAGCGGATGCCCGGCGCACTCATCCTCAGCGTGCTCGCGTTCGGGCCCCTCTCCTACCTCAACCCGGAGACCCTGCTGGAGAGCGTCGGCGGCGTCGCCCTGTGGGTCTCCGCGGGCATCATCTTCGCCGAGTGCGGCCTGCTCGTCGGCTTCTTCCTGCCGGGCGACTCGCTGCTCTTCGTCGTCGGGCTGTTCACCGGCAACGGCGCCATCCCGCAGCCGATCTGGCTCGTCTGCGGCGTGCTGTTCGCCTCCGCCCTCGCCGGCAACGTCGTCGGCTACTGGATCGGCTACAAGGCCGGGCCGACGCTGTTTAGACGGCCCGACTCGCGCCTCTTCAAGCATGAGCACGTCGAGGCCACGGAGCGCTTCTTCGCCCGCTACGGCGGGATGGCGATCATCCTCGCTCGCTTCGTCCCGATCGCCCGCACGTTCATCACCGCGATGGCCGGCGTCGGCCGGATGGACTTCCGCCGCTACCTCTTCTTCAGCACGATCGGCGCGCTGCTGTGGGCCGTCGGGCTGACGCTGATCGGCTACCTGTTCGGCAACGTGCCGTGGATCAAGAGCAACCTCGAGGTCACGATCATCGTGATCGTGCTCGCGAGCGTCATTCCGATCGCGATCCACCGGCTGCTCGAGCGACGCGGATCGCGCTCCTGACCCCCGCGAGAGCGCGGCGTATCATCGGGGCGTGCACGTGCGCCTGATCGCCGTCCTCGCCGGGCTCGCCGCGCTGGCTCTCGGCGCGTCGGTCGCGAGCGCCCAGAAGGTGGTGCCCGCGACGTGGTCGGCCCCGGCCGCCGTGACCGACGCGCCCGTCCCCGCCAACCGGATCAACGACCTGCGGGTCGTCGTCGACGAGACGGGCAGCGCGATCTACATCTGGCGCGAGAGCGACGGCGCCCGCAACCGCGTCCGCACCCGCACCTGCTCCGCGACGACGTGCACGGCCGTCGAGGACCTCACGGACGGCACCAACAGCGTCGCGCGGATCGCGCTCGCCCTCGCCGCCGACGGCACCGCGACGGCGGTCTGGGAGTACACGACCCCGAGCAAGCTGAGCGCGCGCGTGCGCACCGGCGGCGCCTGGTCCGCCGAGACCGATGTCAACGCCGCGGGGTCTCGGACCCTGCAGGGCGCGGCGGCGTTCGGCAGCGGGGGGCTCGTCGTGCTGAGCACCGCGATCGCCGGCGCGCGGAGCGTGCTCGCCGCCACGTCGTGCGCGAGCCGGCTCGCCCTCTGCGCGACGACGGACGTCTCGAACCCGGCCAACTCGGCCAGCGTCCCCCAGATCGACTCCAACGGGACAGACAAGGGCGCCGTCGTGTGGGTCGAGCAGGCGGGTGCCGGCAACCGCGTCGTCCGCCAGGCGCCGATCAGCGCGGGCGCCGCCGCGCCCGCCCTCGGCACCGCGACGGCGATGAGCGCCGAGACGCCGGGCACGAAGACGCGGCTCGCCGTCGACGTCGACAAGACCGGTCTGACCACGGTCGCGTGGGTCGACAACGACGGCTCGGACGGCCTCTACGTGCAGCGCTTCGCCGACAGCGCGCCGCCCGCGGCCCCGCCGGCCCAGCCCGTCTTCACGACCACGGGCTCGATCGCCGACGGCAGCCTGCGGGTCGGCAGCGACGAGCTCGGCAACGCCGTGGTCACGTGGGCGACCGCGCTCAACGGCGCCCAGACCCTCAGCGCGCTCCCGTACGCCTCACTGACGCGCGGCACGCAGCAGGCCGTCACCGGCGACGGCCAGGCGCTCGTGCCGTCGCTCGCCGTGGCGGGCACCGGCACGGCCGCGCTCGCGTACCTGCGCGATAGCCAGATCGCGTCGAGCTGGGCGGCGACGCCGTCCGGCACCTGGGACGTGGCCTCGCCGGATGCGACGGCCGGGTCGAACGCCGTCCAGCCCGTGCTGGCCGCCTCGCGCACGGGCGACGTCGTGCTCGCGTGGGTGACGGCCAGCCAGGCCACCGGCGAGCAGGTCGTGCGCACGGCGC
This sequence comes from Gaiellales bacterium, assembly GCA_030831375.1. Classification (GTDB taxonomy): domain Bacteria; phylum Actinomycetota; class Thermoleophilia; order Gaiellales; family F1-60-MAGs149; genus F1-60-MAGs149. Next base: position 8,907 of record JAURLF010000074.1, read on the forward strand.
GGCTGACCCCGGGCCGCACCACCGCGAAGCCGACCCTGAAGGTGAAGCGGCGCGCCAACGCCAAGCGCACCGTCTCGACCCGCGTCACCGCCTCGGCGAAGGGCACGATCGAGCAGGTCAGCCACATCACCGTCCGCGGTCGCCGCATCGTCGCGTGCCGCCTCGCGCCGCGTCCGATCCCGGCCAACAGGTCGCTGACGACGACCTGCAGGCTGACCCGCGCCGCGATCAGGCAGCGCCGCAACGGCGCCCTGCGGATCCGGCTCACGACGCGCCTCGTCGCGGTCGACGGCCAGAAGGCGACGAGCCGGATCACGGTCCGGCTCGCGCGCCGCCGCTGACCGGCGCGCGCCCGGTCGCTCAGGCCGCTGTCTGCTCGCGCGACGCCACAAAGGCGTCGATCTCGTCGCGCACGGCCGGGTCGATCGGCGGCGGCTCGTGCGCCGCGAGCCGCTCGCGCCAGAGGTCCTCGGCGCGCTGCTCGGCCGTCTTCGCGCCGGCGGCGCGCCAGCGCTCGACGTTCATCGTGCTCGCGAGCGCCGGGCGGTGGAAGCAGTCGCGGTAGCGCGCGAGCGTGTGCTCGACCCCGAAGAAGTGGCCGCCGTGGCCGACCTCGCGGATCGCGTCGAGCGCCAGGGTGTCGGCGTCGACCGCGATCGGGCCGTACTCGACGCAGACGGAGGCGATCACGTCGAGGTCGACGATCAGCTTCTCGAAGCCGGCGACGAGGCCCGCATCGAGCCAGCCGGCGGCGTGCATGACGACGTCGGCGCGGGCGTCGACGGCGGCCTTGATGCCCTGCATCGCCTCGAAGCCGGCCTGGGCGTCCGCGACCTGGCTGGTGGTCAGGCCGCCGCCGAGCGCCCGCGTCGGCAGGCCGTAGTGGCGCGCCAGCTGGCCGTGGGCCACGACGCCGCGGGCGAGGTCCGGGCCGCCGAAGCCGGCCGCCCCCGACTGCATATCGGTGATCGGCAGGCCCACCCCGAGCAGGACGGGGCAGCCGGGGCGCACGACCTGGATCAGGCTGATCGCCGCGAACGCCTCGGCGAGCATCTGCGCGGTGCCGCCCGCGAGGGTGACGGGCGCCATCGCGCCGAGCAGCGCGCCCGGCATCACGATCGGGGCCTGCCCGTGGCGGGCGAGACCCATCATCGCGTCCGACATGCGCTCGTCCCAGCGCAAGGGCGAGTTCGAGTTGACGATCGCGGTCAGCGCGCAGCGCCCGTCGAGGCCGCCGATCGCGATGTCGGCGATGCGGACCGAGTCCTCGACCGCGACGGGCGAGTTGACGGCGGCCATGAAGGGCTTGTCCGACTCGACGGCGAGGGTGCGCAGGAGGTGCAGGTGGCGCACGTCGACGTCGATGTCCTGCGCCTCCACGACCACGCCGCCCGCGACGTCGAGCTCGTCGGCGTCCTGGATCAGCGCCACGAGGTCGCGCAGGTCCTGGAGGGTGCCGTTGCGCCGCTCGCCCGCGCGCAGCACGAACGGCGAGCCGTACGTCGGCGCGAAGGCCGTGGTGCCCTGCCCGACCGGGATGTCGCGCTCGGGGTTGCGACCGTGCCACGTCCACGCGGGCGGCGCCTGCGCGACCTGCGCGGCGACCCAGTCCGCGTCGAAGAGGACCGTGTCGCCGTCGACCCGCTGACCGGCCTCGGCGAGCAGCGCGGTGGCGCGCGGGTTCTCGAACTGGACGCCGATCTCCGCGACGATCGTGCGCCAGGCGGCGTCGATCGCGGCGATGTCGGAGTCGCTGAGGAGGTCGACGGGCGGCCGGGCGCTGACGAGCATCCCGCGAGTGTACGCGCCCGTAGACTGGCGCGATGGGCGCCTGCCGCTGCGAGGACGTGTCTCCGCGCGTCGACCGCTTCACCCCGGACGGGCGCACGGACCGGCCCGTGCTCGGCGCCGTCCGCGGCACGGCGGGCACCCTCGTCGTCGACGCAGGCGCGTCGCCCGCCCACCTCGCCGCCTTCGCCGCCGAGCTCACGGCCCGCGGCCGCCCGCCGGTCGTCGCGATCGCGCTGACGCACTGGCACTGGGACCATTCGTTCGGGTCGGCCGCGCTCGACGTGCCCGTGATCGCGAGCGAGGCCACCGCCGCCGGCGTCGCCGTGCAGGCCGGTTACGCGTGGGACGAGGCCTCGCTGCGCCGGCGCGTCGACGAGGGGCTGGAGCTGGCCTTCTCCCTCCCCCACCTGCTCGCCGAGTACTCGGAGACGGAGAGAACCGGGCTCGAGATCGTGGCGCCGCAGGTGACGTTCGCCGAGCGCCACGCGGTCGACCTCGGCGACGTCGCGGTCGAGCTCGTCCGGGTCGGAGGCGACCACGCCGACGACTCGGTCGTGGCGTGGGTGCCGGACGACCGCGTCCTGTTCCTCGGCGACGCCCTCTACCCGTGCCTGTGGGGCGACCCCGAGTACCTCACGGTCGCCGGCACGCGCGCCCTCCTGGACCGGCTTGCCGCGTTCGCGCCGGCCCTCGCGCTCGAGGGCCACGACGAGGACGTCGCGGATGCCGCGGCCTACGCGGCGCGGCTCGCCGGGCTGCGCCGCGCCTGCGACCTCGTGGAGGCGCACGGCGCGGGCGCGCCGGCGCGCGTCCCCGCGGACGACGAGGACCTCGCCGAGCTCGTCGGGCAGCTGCTCGCGGGCGAGGCCCGCTAGGCCCGCTCAGGCCCAGGCGTCGGGCGGCCGGGGAACCGAGGTCTCCCAGTCGAGCTCGTGCGTCGCCACCAGCCGCGCGCCGGTCGCAGCCTCGATCGCCTCGATGCGGTCCCACGAGGCCAGCATCGCGCCGGCGTCCCAGAGCACGCCCGGCAGGCGGCGGCCGCGCATCGGCGCGATCAGGTAGGCGGCGTCGCAGAGCAGGAACGTCGGGCGGGTCGGCGTCGCGGCCCAGACGGACTGGTGCCCCGCCGTGTGCCCCGGCGTCGGGTGCAGCACGACCGACCCGTCGCCGAGGAGGTCGTGCTCGCCCGCCACGGGGCGCCAGTCGACGCCGTCCGCGAAGTCGTCGACGAGGTAGATCTCCGCCTGGTCGTGCCCCCGGTCGAAGGCGAAGTCCAGCTCCGCCTGCTGCACGTACACCGGCGCGTGGCCGAGCTGCTCGAGGCCGCCGGCGTGGTCGAAGTGCAGGTGCGACTGCACGACGATGTCGATGTCGGACGGCTCCATGCCGATCGTCGCCAGGCAGCCGGGCACGGTGTGCTCCGGCTCGAGCAGGGCCTCGAACACGTCGGCCATGTCGCCGAGGCGGGAGCGCGGATCGGTGCGCAGGGTCGGATGCGCGCCTGTGTCGACGAGCACGGTGGCGCGCGGGTGCTCGATCACGTACATGTAGTACGGGTTGTAGAGCGCCTCGCCCGCGCGGGGGTGCTCCGGGTCGAAGATCGCGACGTCCTGCAGGTCGCCGCCGCAGTGGAGTGCGTGGACGCGCATGGCGCGACCCTAGCCGAGCAGCGCGCCCGGCGTGATCGCGCGCGGGTCCGTGACGAGGTGCAGGAGCGCCGGCCGGCCCGCATCGAGGGCGCGTGCGAGGGCGGCCGGGAAGGCGTCGTCGGACTCGACGCGCTCCGCGTGGCAGCCGTAGGCGCGGGCGAGCGCGGCGAAGTCGGGGTTGGCGAGCTCCGTGCCCTCGACGTGCCCCGGGTAGGAGCGCTCCTGGTGCATGCGGATCGTTCCGAGCATGCCGTTGTCGCAGACCACGACGACGAGCCGCTGGAGGCCGAGCTGGACGGCGGTGGCCAGCTCGTGGCCCGCCATCTGGAAGCAGCCGTCACCGGCGAACGCGACCACCGGCCGATCGGGGCGGTGCAGCGCGGCGGCGATCGCGGCGGGCAGGCCGTACCCCATCGCCCCGGACGTCGGCGCGAGCTGGGTGCCGACGCGGCGATGCCGGTGGTGGCGGTGCACCCAGACGGTGTAGTTGCCGGCGCCGTTCGCGATCACCGCGTCGGCGGGCAGCGCGTCGCGCAGGTGGCGCACCGCCCGGCCGAGGTCGACGCCGGCGAGATCGCGCGGGACCGGCTCGCTCCAGGCGAGGTAGTCGGCGCGCAGCAGGTCGGCCCAGGCCCGCCGGGCCGCGCCGTCGGGCGCGCCGCGCTCCGCGAGGGCCGTCATGACGGGCGGTGCGGCCGCGCGGACCTCGAGGTCCGCGCGCCAGACCCGGCCGAGCTCCGCCGGGTCCGCGTGCACGTGGACGAGCCGGCGCCCCGGCGCGCCCGCCGCGTCGAGGCGGGTGTAGCCGCCGCTCGGGATGTCGCCGAAGCGGCCGCCGAGCAGGACGACGAGGTCCGCCTCGCGCAGGCGCCCTTCGAGCGCCGGGTTGCAGCCGAGGCCGAGGTCGCCGACGTAGGCGGGCGCCTCGTTGTCGATGTGGTCCTGGCGCCGGAACTGGGCGGCGACGGGGACCGCCGCGGCGTCGGCCCACGCGGCGAGGGCGTCCGCGGCGGCCTGGTCCCAGCACGGGCCGCCGACGACGACCAGGGGCCGCTCGGCCGCCGCGAGCCACGCGTGCAGCCGGTCGACGTCGCCCGGGTCGGGCTCGGGCAGCGCGGGCTCAACGCGCGGCCCATCCGGGGCGTCCGTCGCGTCGCGCTGCAGGTCCTCCGGCAGCGCGAGCACGACCGGGCCGGGCCGGTCGGCGAGCGCGACCTCGAACGCGCGGGTGATCGCGGCGGGGATCTCGTCCGCCGAGCCGATCTGGTGCGCCCACTTCGCGAGCGGCGCGAACAGCGCCTCGAGGTCGACCTCCTGGAAGGCCTCACGGCCGAGGTGCGGGCGCGCGACCTGACCGACGAGGAGCAGCATCGGCGTCGAGTCCTGGAAGGCGGTGTGCACCCCGATCGACGCATGCGTCGCGCCGGGGCCGCGCGTCACGAGGCAGACCCCGGGGCGACCCGTCAGCTTCCCCCACGCCTCGGCCATGTGGGCGGCCGTGGCCTCGTGGCGCGCCGTGACGAATCGGATCCGGTCGCGGCGCTCCCAGAGGCCGTCGAGGACGGTCAGGAACGACTCGCCCGGCACGCCGAAGGCGGTGTCGACGCCCTGCGCGACCAGCTGGTCGGCGACGACGTGCCCGCCGAGGCGCATCACGCTATCCGCTCGAGGCCCGGAACTCGGTCGAAGGCGCCGTCGAACGAGGCGATGGCCGTGATCCCGTGGCGGTCCATCACCGCCACGTGCAGCGCGTCACGCGCAGTCAGACCGCCTCGGGCGAGCTGCACCGCCTTCGCCCGCTCGACGTCGTCGTACTCGATCGGGAGCACCTCGTCGACGATGGCGAGCGTCTGGTCCCACGCGTGCTGCAGCGCGTCCTCGCGGGCGATCGCCCGGTATCGATGGAGCAGCTCCTGGAACGTCTCCGCGCTCGTCACCACACGCTCGTCCCGATCCGCCACGCGTCGCATGACCAGCAGCGCGTCCGCACGTCGATGCTCGTCGGCTCCGACGAGGTACATCGGGATGTTCGCGTCGAGGTAGATCACGCGACCGTATCGACGTCGTACATCGCGTCGAAGCCCCGCCGCAGCTCCTCGATGGTGGGCGTGGGGACGCGTGCGCTATCGGGGATGTCCATCGCCCGGCGGATCGCCGCCATCCGCTCCTCCGGCGTCTTGCGCGGCCGCGACCGCTCCGCGAGGGCCAGCGCCATGCGAACCCACGTCGACAGGTTCACGCCGTCCCGCGCGGCGCAGTCCCGGTAGCGGGCGAGTTCGTCGTCGTCGAGGACCACGTGCAGACGCGTGCTCATGTGTGCACACTAGCATGCACATGTCGTGTGCATGCTCGTGCCGCGTCAGCGGATGCCGGCCCAGGCCATGTACTTCAGCTCGAGGAAGTCCTCGATGCCGTGGTGCGAGCCCTCGCGGCCGATGCCGGACTCCTTGACGCCGCCGAAGGGCGCCTCGGCGGCGCTGATGAAGCCCGTGTTGATCGCGATCATCCCGTAGTCGAGCGCCTCCCCCGCGCGCCAGATGCGCGCGTGGTCACGGCTGAACAGGTACGCGGCGAGGCCGAACGGCGTGTCGTTGGCGATCCGGATCGCGTCCTCCTCGCGCTCGAAGCGATGCACGGCCGTGACGGGGCCGAACGTCTCCTCGTTCGACATCTGCCAGCTCATGTCGGCGCCGGTGATCACGGTCGGCAGGAAGAAGGTGCGGCCATGCTGCTCGTGCACGCCGCCGCCGAGCAGCACCTCGCCGCCGCGCGCGCGGGCGTCATCGACGTGGCGCGCGACCTTCGCAAGCGCCGGCTCGTCGATCAGGGGCCCGATCGTCGCCGCCGGGTCGAAGCCGGGCGCCACGGTGACCGTCTTCGAGAGCTCGACGACGCGCTCGACGAAGGCGTCGTGGATGCCGGCCTGCACGAGCACGCGGTTCGCGCTGATGCACGTCTGCCCCGCGTTGCGGTACTTCGCGACGTTGATCGCCGCGATCGCGTCGTCGAGGTCGGCGTCGTCGAAGACGAGGAACGGCGCGTTGCCGCCGAGCTCGAGCGAGACCTTCTTGACCGTGCGCGAGCACTGCTCCATCAGCAGCTTGCCGACCTCGGTCGAGCCCGTGAACGAGAGCTTGCGCACGAGCGGGTTCGAGGTCATCTCGCCGCCGATCAGGGGCGCGTCCTCCGCGTCGCCCGTGACGATCGAGAAGACGCCGGCGGGGATTCCGACGCGCTCTGCGAGGACGGCGACGGCGAGCGCGCTGAGCGGCGTCTGCTCGGCCGGCTTGAGCACCATCGGGCAGCCCACGGCAAGCGCGGGTGCGGCCTTGCGCGTCGGCATCGCGGACGGGAAGTTCCACGGCGTGATGCCGACGGTGACGCCGATCGGCTGGCGCAGCACCACGATCCGACGCTCCGGCATCGGCGCGGGGATCGTCTCGCCGTAGACGCGCTTGGCCTCCTCCCCGAACCACTCGAAGAAGGACGCCGCGTAGGCGACCTCGGCCTTCGCCTCGCCGACGGGCTTGCCCTGCTCGGCCGTCATGATCGCGGCCAGGTCGTCCGCGTTCGCGAGCATCGCGTCGGCCAGGTCGCGCAAGAGGCGCGCGCGGTCCTTGGCCAGGAGCGCCGCCCACGCCTCGCGGGCCCGCTCGGCGCCCTCGATCGCCCGTCGCGTCTCGGCGGCGCCCATGCGCGGCACCTGCGCGATCGCGTCGCCCGTCGCGGGATCGACGACGGGGAACGTGGCGCCGGAATCGGCGTCGACCCACGCGCCGTCGACGTAGGCCTGGCTGCGGAGCAGGTCGGGATCGGAGAGCTGGAGCGTCATGGCCGCGATGCTAGCCGACGGACGGGCGCCCGCGGAGGGCGGATCGTTCGGCCGCGAGCGCCCACCCTGCGGATATGACCTATGGCTTGACTATGTTTCGGCCGACCCCCGGTCGCGCGCATTCCGGCGCGAGGGACACGACCCAGGAGCAGCACTGACGATGGCAACCGCAGCGACCCCCTTGCGCGGATCAGTCGACCTCGACGCCCACGGACTCGCGCCGTCCGGCGAGGCGCATTGGAACCTGACCACGGCCGAGCTCTACGAGCACGCGATCGCGGCCGGTGCCGGCGCGCTCGCCAACGGCGGCTCGCTGGTGGTCAACACCGCGCCGAACACGGGTCGCTCGCCCAAGGACAAGTTCATCGTCGAGGAGCCCGGCGCGAAGGACCGCGTCTGGTGGGGCCCCGTCAACCGCCCGATCGCACCCGAGCACAACGCGGTCATCCGCGAGGACCTCGTCGCGTTCCTGAACGATGGCGACGTCTACGTCCTCGACGCGTGGGCCGGCGCGCACGCCGACCACCGCGTCGCCGTGCGCGTGGTGTCGAAGTCCGCGTGGCACCTGATGTTCGCGCAGACGATGCTGATCCCCGCCTCCGCGGACGAGATCCCGTCGCACGACCCCGAGGTCGTGATCCTGCACGCCCCCGAGTTCCAGGCCGACCCGGAGCGGCACGGAACCCGCGTCAGCGGCTTCGTGACGATCGACTTCACGGCAGGCGAGATCCTGATCGGCGGCACGCGCTACGCGGGCGAGATCAAGAAGTCCGTCTTCACGATCATGAACGACCGCCTGCCGCAGAAGGGCATCCTCTCGATGCACTGCTCGGCCAACGTCGGCGACGACGGCAACGTGGCAGTGTTCTTCGGCCTGTCGGGCACCGGCAAGACGACGCTCTCCACGGACTCGGAGCGCCCCCTGATCGGCGACGACGAGCACGGCTGGGCCGACGACGGCGTCTTCAACATCGAGGGCGGCTGCTACGCGAAGGCGATCAACCTGTCCGCCGAGGCCGAGCCGGAGATCCACGCGACGACGTCGATGTTCGGCACGATCATCGAGAACGTCGTGATGGACCCCGTCACCCGCGAGATCGACTTCGCGGACGGCTCGATCACCGAGAACACCCGTGTGGCCTATCCGCTCACCTCGATCCCGGGCAGCGTGCCCGAGGGCCGCGCCGGCACGCCGACCGCGGTCGTGCTCCTGACCGCGGACGCGTTCGGCGTGCTGCCCCCGGTCGCGAAGCTGACGCCCGAGCAGGCGATGTACCACTTCCTGTCGGGCTACACGGCGAAGCTGGCGGGCACCGAGGTCGGTGTGACGGAGCCGCAGACGACGTTCTCGACCTGCTTCGGAGCGCCGTTCCTCGCGCAGGATCCTGGCGTCTACGCGCGCATGCTCGGCGAGCGCCTCGCGGCGACCGGCGCGTCCGCCTGGCTCGTGAACACGGGCTGGACGGGCGGGCCGTACGGCGTCGGCTCGCGGATGCCGATCGCGGCGACGCGCGCGCTCGTGCGCGCCGCCGTCAACGGCGAGCTCGACCGGGTCGAGACGGTCCAGGATCCGATCTTCGGGCTGCACATCCCGACGGCCGTGCCCGGCGTCGACGCGGCGCTGCTCAACCCGGTCGAGACCTGGGGCGACCCCGCGGCGTTCGAGACGACCGCCCGCCGGCTGGCGGCGCAGTTCGTCAAGAACTTCGAGCAGTACGCCGGCATGGTGCCGGCGGAGGTGCTCGCCGCCGCCCCGGACCCGGGCGACGAGGTCGCACCGGACTTCGGCGCAGAGGGCTGACCGGCCCCTAGCCGATCAGCTGGTAGCCGCTGGTGCCGACGCGGTAGACCTGGATGGTGGCGCCCTCGAGCTCGTGCTCGGGGGTGAAGGCGACGGGCGTGCCGAGGATCGACTCCTCGATGCGCACGTCGGGTACCGCCGTGAGCACGCCGCGGCGCGTCACGTCGCCGTCCTCCGCGCAGGCCGCGTAGGCCGCGTTCAGGATGACATCCATCGCCACGAACGCGGGCCCGCCGTACGCCTCGAACGAGCCGAAGATCGACTCGTAGAGGCGCACGATCTCGCGTCCACGCGGCAGAGCCGAGGCGTCGGGGGCGTACGTCGAGACGTACGCCCCCGGCACGTCGAAGGCGCTCACGAAGAGGCTGTCGCCGGCGACGATCGTCGGGTGCTTGCCGGCCGCGGTGAGATCGGTGACGACGCGCCGCGCATCGCGCGGGTCGAGCAGCGGCAGGGCGACGACGTTGACGGACTCGTCGACGCGCGTCACGACCTGCGAGTAGTCGTCCTGGCCGAGGTCGGTGACCACGACCTCGAAGGGGATGCCCTGCTCGTCGAGCCCCTTGGTGATCCCCTGCGCGAGGCCCTGCGAGTAGGGCTCGTTCTCGTTGACGACGACGAGCACCTTGCTGGGCTGCAGGTCCTCGATGATGAAGCGCGCAAGGCGCGGTCCCTGCAGGGCGTCGGACGCGACGACGCGGAAGAAGTTGCGCAGGCTGCCGTCGGTGAGGGTCGCGTTCGTGGCCGACGGCGATACGTACACGAGCCCCGCGCCGTCGAAGAGCGGCCCGACCTCGCGGGTCACGCCGGACGTCTTCGGCCCGACGACCCCGATCACGTCCTGGTCGGCGATGATCCGGTTTGCGGCGGCTCGACCCTGCTCGATGTCGAAGTCGACGTTGTACGGCTTCAGCGTGAACGACGTGTCGTGCGTCTCGTTGAACTTGTCGAGGGCGACCCGCGCCCAGTTCATCTGCACCGAGTCCGTGGCGCCGAAGCCGCCGTACGGGGCCATCACCGCGACGTCGCCGTCGCACAGGTACGGGTCGGCCGCCACGGGCGCCGCCGCCTCGCCCGCGGTGGGCTCGCCTCCGCCGACCCCGCAGCCCGCCAGCGCGAGGGCGCCCGCGACGAGCCCGAACGCGGCGAGTCGCCTCACCAGAACACCGCCGTGGCCGCGACGCAGCCGACGAGCGTGGTCACGGCGACCGACAGGAAGCCGACCCGCGCCCGCGTCGACTCGAACAGCCCGGTCAGGCCGCCGGCGAGGAAGGCGATCGTGAGGAGCGCCGCCACGAACTCGAGGTTGTGGGCCTGCTCCAGCTCGTGCTCCGCCGTGACCAAGAGGCCGTCGGCCTCCCGGATCGCCGTCTCCGCCTCGATCACCGTCCCCGGCGCCGCCCAGGCCGGGTTCGCGGACACGAACGGCGACATCGGGCGATCGGCCTCGGGCTGGGCCGCCCACCAGTCGATCGCGGCACGCGTCGTGGCGTTCATCATCCCGAGGATCGACCCGGCGCGCCCATCGTCACCCTCGTCGACGGCGAGGCGGTAGGCGATGAAGAGGTCTCGCTCGCCCGTGCGGTTGCGCTCCGCCTCCTGGCTGAGCGCGTTCGCGTCGTTGACGGCCTGGGTGGAGCGCGTCAGGTTCTCGAGGGCGTGGCCCTCCATCACGGTGCTCTTCCAGGCCGTCACCCCGGCGAGGATCGCAGCGACCCCGAGCACCACGGCGGTCGAGATCGTCAGCCAGCGCGGACCATGGAGGGCGTGCTCGTGACCGCCGCCGTGGCCGCCGTGCGCGCCCGTCACCGCCTGCCTCCCCCGGTCCTCACCAACGACACGATACCCGGTGCGGGGCGGGGTCCATCAGTCGCCGAGCTCGGCGCGCCGGCGGACGACGTACTCGTCGAGCTCCGCGCGGACCGCGTCGTCGAGCGGCGGCGGCTCGTACGAATCGAGGATCCGCTGGTAGATCAGGGTGGCGCGGGCGGCCGCGTCCTGCGACCCGTTCGCCGTCCAGCGCTGGAAGTTCTCCGTCGTCGCCAGCTCCGGGCGGTGGAAGCAGTCGCGGAAGCGCTCCATCGTGTGCGCCGCCCCGAGGAAGTGGCCGCCGTGGCGGACCTCGTCGTGCGCGCCGAACGCAAGGGACGCCTCGTCGATGTCGACGGGCGTGAACTCCGCGATCAGGATCCGCAGCATGTCGAGGTCGACGATCAGCTTCTCGAACGACGCGACGAGCCCGCCCTCGAGCCAGCCGCCGCAGTGCATGTGGATGTTGGCGCCGGCGAGGAAGGCCGCCTGCATCGTGTTGAGCCCCTCGTACGCGGCCTGGGCGTCCGGCAGCGGGCTCGTCGTGAGCGCACCGCCGCCGGCGCGCCACGGCAGGCCGTAGCGACGCGCCAGCTGGCCGGAGGCGAGCAGGCCGAAGTGCGACTCGGGGCCGCCGAAGGCGGGCGAGCCGTTCTTCATGTCCGTGGTCGACAGGAACGAGCCGAGGACGCATGGGGCACCGGGGTTGACGGCCTGGATCAGCGCGATGCCCGTCAGCCCCTCCGCGAACTGCTGGGCCAGCGCGGCGGGGGTGCTGGCCGGCGCCATCGCCCCCATCAGGAGGAACGGCACGACGAGCACGGGCTGGCCCGCGCGCGCGAAGGCGAGCAGCGCGTCGAGCATGCGCTCGTCGTAGACGAGCGGCGAGTTGGCGTTGATGTTCGTGTACGTGACGACCTCGCGGTCGACGCGGTCGCCGAACACGATCCGGGCGATCGCGAGGCCGTCCTGCGCCGAGGCGAGACTGATCGCGTGCGCGCCGAACGGCTTGTCGGTGAGCGTGATGATCGACTGCAGCACGTCGAGATGGCGGGAGTCGAGCGGACGGTCGTTCGGCTCGCACGGCCAGCTGCCGGCGAGGTCGTACTCGTCGACCGCCTGCGCGATCCGGAAGAAGTCGCGGGTGTCGCGCAGCTCGGCCTCGCGGCGCTCGTCGCCGCGGCGCGCGAAGGGCGCACCCTGCAGCGGCATGAAGACCGAGTGCGGGCCGCCGACGACCATCGAGCGCTCGGGGTTGCGGGCGTGGAACGTGAACTGCGACGGCGCCTGGCCGACCATCTCCAGCACCCACTCCGGGTCGAAGCGGACGATGTCGCCGTCGACGTGCTGACCGTGTTCGGCGAGCACCCGCAGAGCCTCGGGATGGTCGAAGCGGATGCCGATCTCGGAGACGAGTCGCTGCCAGCCGCGCTCGAGCGTCGCGAGCCCTTCAGGCGTGACGGGCTCGAGGTAGGGGTAGCGATGCTCCATCATCGTCGTGGCCTCCGTGGGTCGTCGGGCGCGCGTCGCTCACCGGGGCGCGGCCTCACACCCACGAGTGCAGCACCTCGCCGCCGGGGAACGTGTACCCCGACGAGAAGCGGTACGCGCCGACGATCTCGCGCGGCGCGAGCGGCATGTGCTCCTCGAGGTCGGACGGCAGGAAGGTCAGCTCGCCCGTGCCCGCCCAGATGTCGTCCCCGAAGCGCACGTTCTCGGCGCCGAGGCGCACCAGCTCGAGCACCGAGGGCTTCGCGCCGCGGACGATGCTCGGGAAATGCCGGATGTGGAACAGCGGCCGTCCCATCGGAGCAGGCAGCTCCTCGCGCGTGATCCGCCGCTCGGCGGTCATCGTGCCCTCGATCAGCCGCTCGCCGTGCGCGAC
>JAURLF010000075.1 GCA_030831375.1 Gaiellales bacterium
CGCCCAGACCAAGGCGATGAAGAAGGTCGCCGGCCGGCTCAAGCTGGAGCTGGCGCAGTTCCGCGCGCTGGAGGCGTTCGCGCAGTTCGCCTCCGAGCTCGACGCCGCCACCCTGGCCCAGCTCAACCGCGGCCAGCGGCTCGTGCAGACGCTCAACCAGACGCAGTACGACCCGTGGCCCGTCGAGGAGCAGGTCGCCATCATCTGGGCGACCACGAACGGCCACGTCGACGACATCGACGTCGCCGACGTGTCGCGCTACAACGACGGCCTGCGCCAGGCGCTGCGCGCCGAGAAGACCGTGCTGACCGCGATCCGCGAGTCCCTCGACCTGTCGGACGAGACGGTCGACCAGCTGCGGGCCCAGGTCGAGCGGTTCGCGCGCGGCTTCCAGGGCTCGGAGGCCGCCGCGGGGGCCACCGCGTAGCACGTGGCCTCGCTCCAGGACATCCGCCGGCGGATCCACTCCGTCAAGAACACGAGCAAGATCACGAAGGCGATGGAGCTCGTGGCCGGCGCCAAGCTGCGCCGCGCCCAGGCCCGCATCGAGGCGCTGCGCCCGTTCGCGGACGGCATGCACGAGCTGATCTCGGAGGCGGCGGGCCGCACGACGTCGCTGCGCAACCAGCCGCTGCTCGAGCGCCGCGACGTGGAGACCACCGCGATCATGCTGATGTCGGGCGACCGCGGCCTGGCCGGGGCCTTCAACGCGTCGGTGCTGCGCCGCGCCCTCGACGAGGCCGCCGCCGAGCGCGCGCTCGGGCGCCAGGTCGTCTGGTACGCCGTCGGCCGCAAGGGCGCGGGCTCCCTGCGCTTCCGCGGGGCCGATCCGCGCCAGGCGTGGACGGGCTTCACCGACCGCCCCGTGTACCAGGACGCGGAGCAGATCGCGCACAGCCTGATCGCCGACTACGGCGAGCAGGTCTTCGACCGGCTCGTGATGATCTTCAACCACTTCGACTCGCCGCTCGTGCAGACGGTCTACGCGACCGAGGTGCTGCCGGTGCCGCTGCCGGAGCGGCTGACGGAGATGACGGCGCGCGAGCGCGCGCTGATGGGCGAGCTCCTGTTCGAGCCGGACGCCGAGGAGATCCTCGAGCCGCTCCTGACCACCGCGCTCGAGACGGAGATCTTCCGGGCGCTGCTCGAGTCGACGGCCTCCGAGCACGGCGCGCGCATGACCGCCATGCGCAACGCCTCGGACAACGCCAAGGAGCTGATCGACCGGCTCACGCTGGACATGAACCGCGCCCGCCAGGCCGAGATCACGCAGCAGCTGCTCGAGGTCGTGGCCGGCGCCGACGCGCTGTCCTAGGCCCGCGGCGCGCCGGGCGGCTACCGTGGGCGCCGAGGTGAGGCGGACCGGCACGCACGGGCGCAGGGGCGCGGGGCGTGGTGCCGTCGCGGCCGTCCTCGCCGCGATCGCCCTCGTGCTCGCCCCGGCGGGCTGCGCCCCCGCCGGTGCCGGCGACGACGCGTCCGCGCCCGTCCTGACCGCGCAGACGACGGCGATCGAGCCGACCACGCCGCCCGACGGCGGCATCGACTCGGTCGTCCCGCTGGTCGACCCCACCCCCGGCGGCACGCTGCGGGCCGCGCTCGCCGCCGACATCGACTGCTGGGACGGGCGCTCGGGGGCGCCCGCGTCCCGGACCGTGTTCGCGTTCGCGGCGCGCGGGCTGTACGGCTACGCGCCGACCGCCAGCGGCGCGGCCGCCGGCCGCGTCGTGCCCGCCCTCGCCGACGACATGCCGCTGATCTCCGAGGACGGCCTCCTCTGGCAGGTGCGGCTGCGCGACGGGCTGCGCTTCCCCGACGGCGCTGCGGTCGACGCGGACGACGTCGTCGCCAGCTTCGCGCGGATGCTCGACCCGGTCGGGCAGTGCGCCTCGGGCGGGCCGCCCGCCTCCGGCGCCTACGCCGCGCTGCGCGGGTACGGGGCGTGGGCGGCGGCGCGCGCGGCCGGTGGGGACGACGCCGGCCCGCTGCCCGGCGTCCGCCGAGTCGACCGGCTGACGGTCGAGTTCGCTCTGGACGCCCCCGACCCGTCGTTCGCGCACGCGCTGGCCCTGCCGTGGGCGTTCATCCGCCCGGCCGACGCGCCCCCGGCGGGCCCCGAGGGCGGCCCGCCGCCCTTCGTCGGCCCCTACCGGGTCGCGCTGGTCGAGCGCGGACGGCGGCTCGTGCTCGAGCGCGAGCCGGGCTGGCCGGCCAACGTCGCGGCGGGCGCTCCCGCCGCGCCGGGCCTCGACGCTCTCGACGGCATGGCCGTCACGATCGGCGTGCCGCCGACGCGCCAGCTGGCGGCGCTCGAGGCGGGCGCCCTCGACCTCTCGCTCGACGCCGGCGTCCCGCATGGCGCCGAGGCGGCGAGGATCGCGGACGCCGCGGCCTACGCCGGGCGGGTGCACTCGACCCCGGCCGCGGCGGTGCTGCACCTGGCGCTGCGCGCGGACCGGCCGCCGTTCGATCGCAGCGAGGTCCGCCGCGCCGTCAACTTCGCCGTCGACCGGGCCGCGCTCGCGCGCATCGCCGGCGGGCCCCCGGCCGGCGCCCCGTGGTCCCAGCTGGTGCCGCCCGAGCTCGCCGGCGACCAGCCGGGGGATCTCTACCCGCACGATCCGGCCCGCGCCCGCGTACTGCTCCGCGCCGCCGGCGCGCTCGGCGAGGCCGTGGTGCTGGCCCACGGCACGGCGCCGGCCGAGCGGGCGCTGGCGCGGCGCGTGCGCCGCGACCTCGTCCGGGTCGGGCTCGACGTGCGGCTGCGCGTCCTGCCCTCGTCGTCGTATCCCGCGTTCCTGCGGGAGCCGGGCGCGCCCTGGCATCTGGCGCTGGTGGACGCGACCGCGTACGCCCCCGACGCGGCGGCCTGGTACGGGCCGCTGCTCGGCTGCGGCGGCGCCGCGAACGTGGGCCGCTGGTGCGACGAGGAGTTCGACGAGCGGGTGCGCGAGGCCTCCGCGCTGCCCGCGGGCGCGGAGCGCGACGCGCAGCTCGCCGCGCTCTCGACGGCGGCGATGGAGGCGTCCGCGCCGTGGGCGCCTCTGCTCGCGCCGCGCCGCTTCGCCCTCGTCTCCGGCCGGCTCGTGAACTACCGCTGGGCGCCCGTGCCCGGAACCGTGCTCGGCGTCGCCGGCGTCGCGGAACCGGGGTAGGCGCCCCGTCCGGAGCGGTTTCCGCTATGGTGCCGCGCAGGCGCGGATGCCCCGTCTCGACGGGGCCGCGCGGACGCACCCGACCACCGATCACGAGAGGCAGAAGGCGCACATGGCCGAGCGAAACGTCGGCAAGATCGTGGAGATCAAGGGCGTCGTGATCGACGCCGTGTTCCCCGACTCGCTGCCCGCGATCTACGCGGCACTGGAGATCCAGACCGAGCACGGCCCCGTGGTGGCGGAGGTGCAGCAGCACCTCGGCGACGACCGCGTGCGCGCCGTCGCCATGGATTCGACGGACGGCCTTGCACGCGGTGCCGAGGTCCTCGACACGGGCGCCTCGATCAGCGTGCCGGTCGGCCCGCAGACGCTCGGCCGCATCTTCAACGTGCTCGGCGACGCGATCGACAAGGGCGAGCCGGTCACCGGCGAGCGCTGGGAGATCCACCGCGAGCCGCCGCAGTTCGCCGACCTCAACCCGGTCCCGGCCGTGCTCGAGACGGGCATCAAGGTCGTCGACCTGCTCGCGCCGTACACCAAGGGCGGCAAGATCGGCCTGTTCGGCGGCGCCGGCGTCGGCAAGACGGTGCTGATCCAGGAGCTGATCAACAACATCGC
>JAURLF010000076.1 GCA_030831375.1 Gaiellales bacterium
CGGGGTGGGCGGGGGCGAGGTCGAGGTTCGGCACGCCGGAGGGGATCACGACGTCCTCGAGCGGCAGGCCGTGCAGCACCTCGTAGGTGGAGCGGCCGCGCGGAGGCCGGTGGCCGAGACCCGTGGTGGCGTTCGCCTGCGGGTCGAAGTCGACGAGCAGGACGCGCGCGCCGGCCTCCGCGAGGCAGGCCGCCACGTTCACGGCCGTGGTCGTCTTGCCGACGCCGCCCTTCTGGTTGGCCAGTGCGTAGATGCGGGACATGCCCGCAGGCTAGCCCCCGCCCCGGACGATCGGATCGCGCGCGGCGGCGCCCACGCGGCGCGGGAAGCCCGCCGGCGTCGGTCCCGTCTTGCGCACCGCCAGGTGCGACCGGCGCTCGAACCCGGGCACGGGCCGCACGGCCTCGACGGCGCCGCCCACGGTCTCCGCTGCGGCGACAGCCGCGGCGCGGTCGACCGCCCCCGCGTGCAGCACGAGCAGGCCGCCGGGGCGCAGCAGGGGCAGGCACAGCTCGATCGCCACGGGCGGTGGGGCAAGCGCCCGCGCGACGACGATGCCGGCGGCGTCGCGGCCCGCCCCGGCGGCATACTCCTCGGCCCGCAGGTTGAGCACCCGCACGCGCTCCGCGAGGCCCGTCTCGGCGACCGCCTGCTCGAGGTGGGCGCAGCGGCGCGCGCGGCTCTCCAGGAGGATGCCCGCGAGATCGGGACGGGCGAGCAGGATCGGGATGCCGGGCAGGCCCGCGCCGGAGCCGACGTCGACGAGCGGGCCCGCCTCCGCGGCCAGGAGGTCCAGGCTGGAGCGCGCGTCCTCGAGGTGGGCGGCGAGCGCCGCGGGGGAGGGGTCGGCGACGAGCCGCTGCGGCGCGGCGGCGATCAGTTCGAGCAGTCGCTCGGCCGGATCGCGTTTCACGTGGAACGCCGTCCGGGCATGGCAGCGCGTTTCACGTGGAACGCCTACGCACCGGCGGGGCGCACGACGACGCAGCGCTGCGGCTCGCGCCCGCCCGACTCGGTCTCGACGCGCGGGTCATCCTGCAGCACGAGGTGCACGATCTTGCGCTCGGCGCTCGACATCGGCTCCAGCGAGACCGGGGCGCCGGTGGCGAGGGCCTCGGCGGCTGCGCGCTCCGCGGTCTCGCGCAGCACGATCTCGCGGCGGCGGCGGTAGCCCTGCGCATCGACCACGATCGGCCGGCCGCCGTCGCTCCCGCGCAGCACGGTCGCGTTCACGAGGTACTGGACGGCGTCGATCGTGTGCCCGTGCTTGCCGATCAGGAGGCCGAGGTCCTCGCCCTCGACCGTCGCGACCAGCCCGTCGGGGCCCGCTCCGACGTGCACGGCGGCGTCGAGCCCGATGCCGCCGCAGATCGCCTCGAGCAGCTCGCGGACGCGCTCGGCGTCGGGCCCCTCCGCCGCCGGCAGGAGCGGCTCCGCGCTGCGCGCCTTCGGCTTGCCGCGGCGCTGCGGGCGGGGCCGCTCGGCGGGGGCGGTGCCGGGTGCCGGAGGCTCCGTCAGCCGCGCGAGCACGCGCGCCGGCTCGCGGCCGACGCCCATCAGACCGCGCTCGCCCTCCGACAGCACCTGCACGTCCACCTTGTCCTTGTCGAGGCCGGGGTAGCGGCGCTCGAGCTCCCGGATCGCGGACCAGCGGGCCTCCCCGACGGTCTCGCCGGTGCCCTCGACGGACGCGTCGTCCATCACGTGCCGCCCGTACCGCCGCCCTTCGGCGGCTTTGCCGGGCGCTTGCGCCGCTGCGCCTTGTCCTTGGGTGCGGCCTTGGCATCGGCGGCAGGCGCCTCCGCGGGCCCGGTGGCGTCCATCTCGGCCTGCTCGGCCTTGGCCGCCTTCTCGGCGGCGCGGTCCTTCTTGGCCTTCGGCATGGCGGTCGACGAGCCACCGCGACTGAACAGGCCGCCCTTCTTGCCGGCCTTCGCCGGCTCCGCCTTGGCCGACGGCGGCAGGGGCGGCGGGAACCAGACGCGGATGACGGCGGCCTGGCCGCAGGTCCAGAGGTTCGTGGTGATCCAGTAGATCAGGAGGCCGGCGGGGAAGACGGCGGCGCCGAACGGCGGGTTGACGATGAAGTACGTGAAGACGATCGGCAGGAAGAGGAAGATGTACTTCTGCTTCGGGTCCATCGACGTGGGCATCAGGAGCGTCGAGCCCATCTGCGACAGCACGTAGACGATCATCAGCGGCCACAGCGTCGTCCCCGGCAGGTCCTGGAGGTTCATCGTGATGTTGGGGATCCAGCCGCCGAACATCGACAGGTCGTCGCCCGCGAGGACCTCGTCGGCGATCTGGCTGAGCAGGACGTACAGCGCGAAGAAGATCGGCAGCTGCACCAGCAGCGGCAGGCACGACCCGAACGGGTTGACCTTGTTCTCCTTGTAGAACGCCATCATCTCCTCGTTGAGGCGCTGGCGGTCGCCCTTGTACTTCTGCTGGATCTTCTTGATCTCCGGCTGCAGCGCCTGCATCGCGCGGAACGACTGCTGCTGCTTGACCGTCAGCGGGAGCATGGCGATGCGGACGATGACCGTCAGGACGACGATCGACCACGCCCAGGTGATGCCGAGCACCTCGTGGATCGTCACGAGCAGCCACTCGAGCGGCAGGACGATCGGGTCGAGGAGGGAGTAGAGGGAGTCCATCAGCGGGTCCGGCGCACCGGGTCGAAGCCGCCATCATTCCACGGGTTGCAGCGGAGCAGGCGCCATACCGCGAGGGCCGGACCGACGATCGGGCCGCGCACGCGCACCGCGTCGATCGCGTAGCGCGAGCAGGTCGGTTCGAAGCGGCAGTTGCGGGTGGCGGGGGCGCCACCCGGCCAGAGCGGCCGCAGCACGTGCGCGTAGAGGCCGTGGACGAGGTCGCCGATCACGCGGCCGCCGCCTGCGCGCTTTGCGCGACGAGGTCGCCGATCTCGCCGATCAGCCACTCGAAGCCCTGCTGGTCGACGGCGGCGTCGAGCCCTGGCCGCGCCACGAGCACGACGTCCATGCCGGCCGGGGCCGCGGGCAACGCTGCGAAGGCCTCGCGCAGCTGGCGCTTGAGGCGGTTGCGGACGACGGCCCCGCCGACCTTGCGCGACACGGCGACGCCGAGGCGTGCCTCATCGGCCTCGTTCGGGAAGGCGTACGCGACGAGGTGCCGGCTCGAGGCGGAGCGGCCACGCCGGTAGACGGCGTCGAACTCCGCGGAGCGGGTCAGCCGGCCGCGTCCGTGTGCGCCGCTCGGCACGCGCGACCTCAGGCCGACAGGCGCTTGCGGCCGCGGGCGCGGCGGCGGCGGATCACGGCCTGGCCCGCGCGGTTCGACATGCGCTTGCGAAAGCCATGGGTCTTGGCGCGCTTGCGGACGTTGGGCTGGTAGGTGCGCTTCATCTCGAATCCGGTCCGGCGGGGAGCGCGAAGCATACCGGCGGGGACGCGGCCCGCCAAACCGGAACCGCCGCGCGGGAAGCCGACCCGCCGCGGCACGCGTTATCCACAGCTGGGGACATCTCTGGGGATGGGCCTGTGGGCGGCTCGGTTTTCCCGCAAACAGCGGCATTTCCGCGGTGGCGCGCCCTACCCGCCGGGCGGCGGGCGCTGCTACCGTCGCGCCTTCGAGATGACGCGACCGGCTCCCTCCGTCCCGGCCAGCGATCTCTGGAGCGCGGTCTCCCGCGAGCTCCAGCAGACGCTCGCCCCTGCCACGTACAGCGCCTGGTTCGGCCGTGCCGAGCCCGTGCTCCTGACCGAGGACCGCCTCGAGGTCGCGGTGCCGAACGACTTCGTGCGCGGCTGGATCTCCGGGCACTTCATGGATCTCGTGGTCGCGGCCGCCGCCTCGGCGCACGGCGCACCCCTCGACGTGGCGCTCGTCCTCGGGGAGGAGGGCCCCGAGGCGGCGCCGCCCGAGGTCGCGGACCCCGCCGTCCCCGCGCCCGCGCCCGCCCGCGCGGCGGAGCCGAGCGCCGCAGCGGTGGAGCGGCCCGCGAACCTGAACCGCAACGCGACCTTCGACTCGTTCGTGATCGGCCCGTCGAACCGCTTCGCCCACGCGGCTGCCCTGGCGGTTGCGGAGGCGCCGAGCCAGGCCTACAACCCGCTCGTGGTGCACGGCGCCACGGGCCTCGGGAAGACGCACCTCCTGCAGGCGATCGCGCACTACGTGACGGTCTCGAACCCGCGCCTGCGCACGTGCTACGCCACCTGCGAGGCATTCACGAACGACTTCATCGAGGCGTTGCGGGAGAAGAAGATCGAGCAGTTCAAGAACCGCTATCGCGGCTACGACGTCCTCCTGATCGACGACATCCAGTTCCTCTCGGGCCGGGAGGGGATCCAGGAGGAGTTCTTCCACACCTTCAACGCCCTGCACGAGGGCGGCAGCCAGATCGTGCTGTCGTCGGACCGCCCGCCGAAGGAGATCGCGCGCCTCGAGGACCGATTGCGCTCGCGCTTCGAGTGGGGGCTTATCACCGACGTGCAGACGCCGGACCTCGAGACGCGGATCGCGATCCTGCGCAAGAAGGCGGCGCGCGACGGGGTCGTGATCGACGACCCGGAGGTGCTGGCCCAGATCGCGATGCGCGTGCAGACGAACATCCGGGAGCTGGAGGGAGCCCTGACGCGCAGCGTGGCCTTCGCCACGCTCAACGGGGAGCCGCTGACCGTCGAGCTGGTCCGCGACGTCCTCAGCAGCCAGTACCCGGAGGATGCCCGGCCGGTGACGGTAGAGGGGGTGCAGCGCATCGTCGCCGAGTACTTCTCCCTGACGGTCGAGGACCTGCGCTCGGAGCGGCGCACCCAGACCGTCGTGTTCCCGCGGCAGGTCGCGATGTACCTGAGCCGCGAGCTGACAGACCTGTCGCTGCCGCGCATCGGGCAGCTCTTCGGGGGCCGGGACCACACCACGATCCACTACGGGCACGACAAGATCGCGCGCCGCATGAAGGAGGATCGTTCGCTGTACAACCTGATCCAGGAGCTGACCTCGGCGATCCGGCGGCTCGGATGAGGCCCCGGGCCGGGGATGGACCTGTGGACGGGTCGGGGGACGGCCGGGCACAGACCGGTGCTCCGTCCCCGCTGCGGACGGGTGATCACGGCCACGGCCGCGCAGCTGGGGACGCCGACACGGGCCATGCCCACGCCATCCCCAACCCCAAGAGTGCGCAAGGCGGGTTGTGGAGCCTGTTCGCGACGATTGTCCCCATCATCCCCAGCCCCTATGGTGATGACTACCCTGAAGATCTCCTAACCACTTCAACCACCATGGGAACCGCATGAGGATCCGCTGCACCCGAGAGCACCTGGCCGAACGGCTCGCGCAGGCCGCGCGTGCCGCTTCGACGCGCGCGAACCTGCAGAGCGCCGCGCACGTCAGACTCGATGCGGTCTCGGGCGAGGCGCCGGCGCAGCTCGTCGCGACCGACCTCGAGATGACGCTGCACGTCCCGCTCGACGCCGAGGTCGAGGAGCCCGGCAGCGTCCTCCTGCCTGCGAAGATTGCGCCGGAGCTCGTGCGCGCCCTGGCCGGTGAGCAGGTCGAGCTCGCCACCTCCGACGGCGGGGTCGTCGTCTCCGCCGCATCGTCGACCTACACCCTCTTCGGTCTGCCCGTCGACGAGTTCCCGCAGGTCCCGGAGATCGATCACGAACGGGCCTTCGAGACGGATGCCGCCGCCTTCGCCGAGGTCGTGGGACGGATCAAGCGCGCGGCGAGCCGCGACGAGAGCCGCCCCGTCCTGACCGGCGCCCTCGTCCGCTTCGAGGCGGATCGGCTCGTGATGGCCGCGACGGACTCGTACCGCCTGGCCGTCGCCGAGGCGCCGCTGGCGAGTGCGCCGCCCGAGCCGCTCGAGGCGATCATCCCGGTGCGCGCCCTCGAAGAGGCGGTGCGCATCGCCGGCGACGCGGATGGTTCGCTGGCGGTCTCGATTGGCGATGGCCTCGTCAGCTTCGGGGCCGGCGGCGTGTGGCTGAGCGCGCGCCGCATCGAGGGGCAGTTCCCGAACTTCTCGGCGCTGCGGCCGGAGGGGATCGAGCACACCGTCTCGATCGCCAAGGACGAGCTGCTCGAGAACGTCCGTCGCGTCGGCATCGTCGCCCGTCAGAATACGCCCGTCCGCGTGGAGCTCGCACCGGGGCGTCTGAGCCTCTCGGCGAGGACCGCGGACGTCGCCGAGGGCGCCGAGGCGATCCCCGTCGGCTACGACGGGTCGGAGACCGTGGAGATCGGCTTCAACCACGAGTTCCTCCGCGACGGCATCGAGAGCGTGCCCGGGGACGAGGTACGGATCGGCCTGATCTCGTCCCTGCGGCCCGCGCTCCTCGAGAGTGCGGACGGTACGTTCTGGTACGTGATCATGCCGATCCGGCTCTAAGGGTCGTGCGCGTCGACCTCCTGCGGGTGGCGGATGTCCGCTGCCACCGGGAGGCGGAGCTCCTGCCGGCGGCAGGCGTGACCGCGGTCGTGGGTCCCAACGGATCCGGCAAGACATCGCTTCTCGAGGCGCTCCATCTCGGCCTGCGCGGCGTCGGCCTCAGGCCCGCGGGCGATGCGCGGATGGTGCGCGACGGCGCGGACCGGCTCGGCGTGCGCGTCGACGGAGAGGCCGGCGCCGCGCCGAGCACCGCCCGCGTCGAGCTGGCGCGGGGCGGCCGCCGGATCGAGCTCGACGGCGTCGAGGTGGATGGGCGCACGCTGCGTGAGCGCTGGGCCGCCGTCGTGTTCATTCCGGACCTGCTC
>JAURLF010000077.1 GCA_030831375.1 Gaiellales bacterium
CCTCCGTGCTCGCCGACGAGGCCGTCTCGATCGACTCCGTGGTGCAGCGCGCCGACGAGGGCCGTGCGCAGCTCGTCATCGTCACCCACCCGGCCGCCGAGGGCGCTGCGCGCCGCGCGATCGCCACCATCGCCGCGATGGACATCTGCGCGGGCGAGCCCGTCGTGCTGCGCGTGCTCGCCGACGGCTAGGATGCCGGGCATGGGCAGGCTCGACGGCAGGCGCGCGCTGGTCACGGGCGGCGCCTCCGGCATCGGCGCGGCGATCGTGACGCGCTTCCGTGCCGAGGGCGCCGAGACGCTCGCGCTCGACCTGCAGGGCGGCGACGTCACGGCCGACATCGGCGACGGCGCGGCCGTCACGCGCGCCGTCGAGGAGGCCGTGGAGCGGCTCGGCGGGCTCGACCTGCTCGTCCTCAACGCGGCGCGCCCCTGCGTCGGCGCCCTCTGGGAGCTCGACGACGCCACCTGGGACGACGCCGTCGCCATCAACCTGACCAGCGTCCACCGCTTCCTGCGCGCCGCCTGGCCGCACCTCAAGGCGAGCCGCGGCACCGTGCTGCTGACCGGCTCCGTCGTCGGGCTCGACGGGTCCGCCAACCAGGCCGCCTACTGCGCGACGAAGGCCGGCGTCGTGATGCTGACCAAGACGATCGCCCTCGACGGCGCGCCGCACGGCGTGCGCGCGAACTGCGTCTGCCCCGGCTTCACGCAGACGCCGATGCTCGACGCGTTCCTCGCCGAGCAGGAGGACCCCGACGCGGTCCGCGCGTACGCGGAGGGCCTGCACCCGGTCGGACGCCTCGGCACCCCGGACGACATCGCGAACGCGTTCGTCTACCTCGGCTCGGACGAGGCCGCCTGGGTGACGGGCGTGGCGCTGCCGGTCGACGGCGGCCTGCTGGCCGGCATCTAGCGGTCCGGGAACGCGAACGGCCCCGCCGGCCGAAGCCGACGGGGCCGCCGCTGACACGTCCTAGATGAGGGCGACGAGCGCCGGGATCAGGAGGATCGCGACGATGTTCGCGATCTTGATCATCGGGTTGATCGCCGGGCCGGCCGTGTCCTTGTAGGGATCGCCGACCGTGTCGCCCGTGACCGCGGCCTGGTGCGCGATCGAGCCCTTGCCCCCGAAGGCGCCGTCCTCGATCAGCTTCTTCGCGTTGTCCCACGCGCCACCGCCCGAGGTCATCGAGATGGCGAGGAACAGGCCGGTCACGATCGTGCCGAGCAGGAGACCGCCCAGCATCTGCAGGGCGGAGTCCGTGAAGACCACGATCAGGCCGACGATGATCGGGATCACCACGGGGATCGCCGCCGGGACGAGCATCTCGCGCAGCGCGGTCCGCGTGACGATGTCAACGCAGGTGCCGTACTCGGGACGCTCCGTGCCGTCCATGATGCCCGGCTTCTCGCGGAACTGCCGACGCACCTCCTCGACGACCGCCTTGCCGGCCTTGCCGACGGCGCTCATGCAGAAGGACGCGAACACGAACGGCATGGCGCCGCCGATCAGCAGGCCGACGACGACCCACGGATCGGACAGGTCGAACGCGATGTTGGTCAGCTCGAGCTTGCCCGCCTCCTCGAGCTTGATCAGCAGCTCGTCGCGGTACGAGGCGAACAGGATCACCGCGGCGAGGCCTGCGGAGCCGATCGCGTAGCCCTTGGTGACGGCCTTCGTGGTGTTGCCGACCGCGTCGAGCGGGTCGGTCACCTTGTTGCGGACCTCCTCGGGGAGGCCCGCCATCTCGGCGATGCCACCGGCGTTGTCCGTGACGGGGCCGAACGCGTCGAGCGCGATGATCACGCCCGCCATCGAGAGCATTGCCACGACGGCGATCGCGATGCCGACGAGGCCCGCGAGCGCGTTCGCGATCAGGATGCCGCCGCCGATGACGATCACGGGCAGCGCGGTCGCCTGCATGGAGTAGCCGAGGCCGCTGATGATGTTCGTGGCGTGGCCCGTGGTGGAGGCCTCCGCGACGTCCTTGACGGGCTTCCAGCGGGTGCCGGTGTAGTACTCGGTGATCCCCATCAGCAGCGCCGTGATCACGAGGCCGACGAGCGCGCAGATGATGATGTCCCACGTGCCCGCGCCCGAGAGCACCGCGGTGTGCTCGGCGATCGCGTCCTCGAGCCCGAGGATCGCCGGGATGAAGAGGACCGCGGAGATCACCGCGCTGACGAGGACGCCCCGGTAGAGGGCCCCCATCACGCTGCCGCCCTCGCCGACGCGCACCACGAGGGTGCCGACGATCGAGGCGAGGCCGGAGAGGCCGGCGAGGATCAGCGGCAGGCCGACCAGCGCCTCGGACTGTGTGAACTGGCTGAGCAGCAGCATCGCGGCCACGATCGAGACGGCGTACGTCTCGAACAGGTCCGCGGCCATGCCGGCGTCGTCGCCGACGTTGTCGCCGACGTTGTCGGCGATGACGGCCGGGTTGCGCGGGTCGTCCTCCGGAATGCCGGCCTCGATCTTGCCGACGAGGTCCGCGCCGACGTCGGCGCCCTTCGTGAAGATGCCGCCGCCGACACGGGCGAAGACCGAGATCAGCGAGCCGCCGAAGCCGAGGCCGACGAGGCCGTAGATGGCCTCGCCCTGCGTCGCGCCGGTCTGCAGCAGGATCCCGTAGTAGCCGGCCACGCCGAGCAGGCCCAGGCCGACCACGAGGATCCCCGTGACGGTGCCGCCCTTGAAGGCGACGTCGAGCGCCGGGCCGAGCCCCGAACGGGCGGCCTCCGCGGTGCGCACGTTGGCGCGCACGGCGACGTTCATGCCGATGAAGCCGGCCGCCGCGGACAGGATCGCGCCGATCAGGAAGCCAACGGCGACGCGCCAGCCGCCCAGATCCGGGACGAACAGGAGGATGAGGGCCAGCACGACCGCGACGATCGCGACGGTGCGGTACTGGCGGCTGAGGTACGCCGACGCGCCCTCCTGGATGGCCGCCGCGATCTCACGCATCTTGTCGTCGCCCTGGGGCTTCGACAGCACCCAGCGGGTCAGGATCAGCCCGTACAGCACGGTGATCGCGCCGCACACCAGCGCGATCAGCACGGCATGCTCGGAGAAGAAGGTAGACATCAGGTCGGCTCGGCTCCTTGAACTCGGGTCGCCGTCGGCGGGCCGACGGCCGCCGAACGGTAGCAATCCGCCCCGTGCGCATCTGCCGCTTGTCGGCTAGTGTTGGTCGCCGAGCGCGGGAGCCCGGACGGGCTGAGAGGCGGGGCGCGCGCCCCGCGACCGCGGAACCTGATCTGGCTCAGACCAGCGGAGGAAGCTCATGACGGCGAACGATCACTGCACCATCGCCATCGAGGCCAACGGCCGCCCCCTCGACGTGCCGGCCGGCGCCACCGTCCGCGACGTGGTGCGCCTGCTCGGCGCGGACCCCGACGAGCGCGGCGTGGCCGTCGCGCTCGACGGCGCCGTCGTGCCGCGCTCGCGCTGGTCCTTGACGGCCGTCCTCGCCCTGCAGCGCGTGGAGGTGGTCCGTGCCACGGCCGGCGGCTGACCCGGGTCCCTGGGTCGTGGCCGGCGGCGAGCTTCGCTCGCGGCTGATCCTCGGCTCCGGCGGCTTCGCCGACCTCGAGACGTTCGCCGCGGCGCTGGCCGCGTCCGACAGCGACCTCGTCACCGTGGCGATGCGCCGCATCGACCAGGCCCCGCCCGGCCTGCTCGACGCGATCCTCGCCGGCGGGGCTCGCGTCCTGCCCAACACGGCGGGCTGCTATAGCGCCGACGACGCCGTCACCACGGCCCGGCTCGCGCGCGAGGCCCTCGAGACGGACTGGCTCAAGCTCGAGGTGATCGCCGACCCCGTCACGCTCCTGCCCGATCCCGAGGGCACGCTCGCCGCAGCCCGCACCCTCGCCGCCGAGGGGTTTCGCGTCTTCGCCTACACCTCGGACGACCCGGTCCTCGGCCGGCGCCTCGAGGAGGCGGGCTGCGCGGCCGTGATGCCGCTCGGCAGCCCGATCGGCAGCGGCCTCGGAATCCTCAACCCGCACGCGATCTCCCTGCTGCGCGAGGCCGTCTCCGTCCCGGTCATCCTCGACGCCGGCCTGGGCACCGCCTCGGACGCCGCGCTGGCCCTGGAGCTGGGCTGCGACGCCATCCTCGCCGCCACCGCGATCAGCCGCTCCGGCGATCCCGTGCGCATGGCGACCGCGTTCCGTCACGCCGTCCAGGCCGGCTGGCTCGCCGGCGGTGCCGGGCGCGTGCCGCGCCGGCGCCACGCGAACGCCTCGACGCCGTCCGAGGGCCTCCCCGACCTGCGCCCCGGGGACGGCGCGTGAGGTCCCGCGCGGAGCGGCTGCGGCTGCTCGACGAGAGCCGGCTCTACGTGATCGGTCCCGCCCACCTGCGCGCGGGCCGGCTGGCGGACTGGATCGGCCGCCTGCACGCGGCCGGCGCGGGGATCATCCAACTGCGCGACCGGACGCTCGGACCGGCCGAGCTCGCCGCCGCGGCCCGGGCCTGCGCCGACGCCGCGCGCCACGCGGGCGCGCTCTTCATCGTCAACGACGACCCCGAGCTCGCGCGGGCCTGCGGCGCGGACGGCGTGCACCTCGGCCAGGGCGATGGCGCGATCGCGTGGGCGCGCGGCATCGTCGGCCCCGACGCGATCATCGGGCGCTCCAGTCCGGGCGGTGCGCTCCTCGCTGCGGCCGCGGCCGAGGGCGCCGACTACGCCTCCGTGAGCCCGCTGTGGGCGACGCCCACGAAGCCCGGCCGGCCGGCCGCCGGCCTCGACGCCGCGATCGACGCGGCCCGCCGCGACACGATCCCGTGGTTCGCGCTGGGCGGGCTCGATCGCCGGCGCGCCGAGCGCGTCGCCGCGATCGGCGCGCGGCGCCTCGCCGTGGTCCGCGACGTCGTGGAGGCCGACGACCCCGCGGTCGCCGCTCACGCCCTCATCGCCTGCCTCGACACCG
The DNA here is from genome assembly GCA_030831375.1 of Gaiellales bacterium. Classification (GTDB taxonomy): domain Bacteria; phylum Actinomycetota; class Thermoleophilia; order Gaiellales; family F1-60-MAGs149; genus F1-60-MAGs149. The sequence goes on from JAURLF010000077.1 coordinate 4,941, forward strand.
ATCCGCGCGTCCTCGCGATCGCGGGCTCGGACTCGGGCGGCGGCGCCGGCATCCAGGCCGACGTCAAGGCGATCGCGATGGCCGGCGGATTCCCGATGACCGCCGTCACCGCGCTGACCGCGCAGAGCACCGTCGGCGTCGACGCGGTCCTGCCGGTCCCCGCCGACTTCGTCGTGCGCCAGATCCAAAGCGCCGTCGACGACCTCGGCGTCGACGCCGTGAAGACCGGCATGCTCGGCGACGCGGGGGTCATCGAGGCCGTTGCGTCCGCGCTCGCGACCCTCGATCCGGAGCTGCGCATCCCGATCGTCGTCGACCCCGTGATGCGCGCCGAATCGGGCGCGTCGCTCCTCGCCGACGACGCCGTGCGGGTCCTGCGCGAGCGGCTCGCGCCGCTCGCCCGCGTGCTCACCCCGAACCTGTTCGAGGCGCAGGCGCTCGCCGGCGCGGACACCGACGACGCCAGCGAGCTCGCGCGGCGCACGCTCGACGCCACCGGCGCGGAGGCGGTCGTCGTGACCGGCGGACACGGCCCAACCTCGGCGGACGTCCTCTGCGACGCGGACGGCGTGCGGCTCATCGACGGGCCGCGCCTGGACGTGCCCCACACGCACGGCGCGGGCTGCACCTACGCCTCGACGCTCGCGACGCTGCTCGGCGGCGGCATGCCGCTCGACGACGCGGCCGCCGCGGCCAAGCGCACGGCGACGGCCGCCGTCCGCGCGGGCCGCGCCTACGGGGCGGGCGCGGGCCCCGTCGACGTCATCCGCGCGGCGCGCGGGTGAGGTACGAGGCGCGACCGAACAGCTCGTCGAGGGAGACCGGCTCGAGGCCCTTCGCGCGCAGGCCCCGCACCATGCCGGGAACGGCGGCGGCGGTGTTCGCCTCGACGTGCATCACCACGATCGAGCCGGGCCGCGCCTTCGAGACGACGCGGTCGACCAGGACGCCGACCGCCGGCTTCAGGTAGTCGGACGGGTCGACATCCCACATCACGGTCCAGGCGAAGCCCTCGGCGCCGGCCGACGCGCGCACGCCCGCGTCGACGTCGCCGTAGGGCGGCCGGAAGAACGGCGCGGGGGACTTCCTCGCCACCTGCCACCAGATCTCGCGATCGGCGCGCAGCTGGCTGCGCTGCTCCGCCGTGCCGGTGCGGGTCATCCACGGATGCGCCCAGGTGTGCGCGCCGATGGTGTGCCCATCCGCTACCGCCCGTCTCGCCGCCGCCGGGTTAGCGCGCACGTTGACGCCGTTGCAGAAGAAGGTCGCCTTCACCTTCGCGGCGCGCAGGGCGGCCAGAAGCCGCAGCCACGGCTTCGTGTCGAGGCAGTCGTCGAACGTCAGTGCGACCTTCGCACCGGCCTCCGGCAGGCGGCTGACCTGACGGTTCGCGACGCCCCGCTCGACACGCAGGACACGCTCCCGCGAGGTGCCCGTCCGGCCGACGCCGTCCTCGGCCGCGACCCGCAGGCGGTACACGCCAGGCAGGAGCAGTCGGCCCTTGATCCGCAGGTTCCAGGCGAGCTTAGAGGCCCCGTCGACGGGCGCCGGCATCTGCACGCTGCCGATCGGGGCGCCGAGCTGGCTCACCACCTCCAGGCGCATCGCCACGGCGCCGGTCAAATCGGCGGTGCTCGCCGAGACCCGCACGGGGCCCTTCGCCGTGCGCCCCGGTGCCTGCACCCGCACGACGGGGTCCGTCGCGTCGAGCGTGACCGGGGCCAGGGCCTCCTGCACGACGCCCGCGGCGTCCGCCAGGCGCACCCGCACCGCATAGTGCCCGTCGGCGACGTCCGCGCCGTCCCACTCCAGCGTGCGCGCCTCGCCGGCGGCGACCGACCTCGCGGGCAGGAGCGGTGCGACGACGATCCCACCGGCCGTGATGACGTCGACCTGCAGCGTGCCCGCGACCTGGGCCGTCACGGTGATCGTGGAGCGATTGGCGCGCGGCTGCGCCGCCGGGTCGAACGCGGCCGGGACGGCCTGCACGGCGACGCCGGGGCTCGCGACGGGGGCGATCGGCGCGGTCGCCGCGGGGGCGGCGAAGAGCGTCAGCGCGATGGCGGCGGAGGCGAGCACGGGTGATCCAATTCCGCCCCTACAGCCGCGCTCCTGCCAGGGCGGTGCGGCAGGGATCGTCTCCGGGGCGCTCCGGCAGGTCGGCGATGACCCGCACCAGCAGCTCGCGTAGGACCTCGAGGTTGGCGCGGAACGTCTCGACCACGTCGCCCGCGGTGACCGCGGCACCGTCGGCGCCGGCCACGCCGGTGTCGTAGTCGGTGATCAGGGCGACCGTGGCGAGGCAGATCTCGAGCTCGCGGGCGAGGACCGCCTCCGGGTAGCCCGTCATGTTGATCACCTGCCAGCCCATCTGCCGATACCAGGCGGATTCGGCGCGTGTCGAGAAGCGCGGCCCCTCCACCACCACCATCGTGCCGCCGTCGCGGACGTCCGCGCCGATCGCGCGCCCGGCGTCGAGCACGGCCTGTCTCAGGTGCGGGCAGTACGGGTCCGCGGCGGAGATGTGGACCGCCCCGGGCCCGTCGTGGAACGTGTGGTCGCGGCCGGACGTGCGGTCGACGAACTGATCGACGACGGCGAACGCGCCCGGGGGCAGGCCCGGGTCGAGCGAGCCGGCTGCGCACGGCGACAGGATGCGCTCGACGCCGAGCGCCTGCATCGCCCACAGGTTCGCGCGGTACGGGATCCGGTGCGGGGGCAGGTCGTGGCCGCGCCCGTGCCGCGGCAGGAAGGCGACACTGCGGCCGGCGACCTCGGCGACCATGACGGCGTCCGAGGGAGCGCCGTACGGCGTCTCGACGCGCACCTCCTCGGCCTCCTCGAGGAACGCCCCGAAGCCGGATCCCCCGAAGACGCCGATCTCGGCGCGCGGCGTCACACCTCGCCGCCCGGCGTCCAGATCTTCGGCCGCGGCACCTCGGTGCGGGGCGGGGCAGGCGGCGGCTCGGCCACGGGCGGCGCTGCGGCCGGCGGCGCGGTAGCGGCCTCGCCGGCGACGCCCCCGGCCTCGGCGGTCTCCTCGGTCATCCGCA
>JAURLF010000010.1 GCA_030831375.1 Gaiellales bacterium
ACCAGCAGCACCTCGCCGGTGCGCTCCGAGTGGCGGACCACGAGGTTGCGCAGCGCACCCTCGTGCAGGCGCTGGTCATGCGCCTCGAGGCCCGACGCGCGCGCCCACTCCTGCACCGCGTCCTTCGCCGCGTTCGGGGCGTCGCCGACGAGGTAGCAGCGGTCGACGCCGAGCACCTCGTCCCAGCGGCCCGCGCGGTGGTAGCCGAGCGTCGGGCCGAGCTCCGGGTCCTGCGTGAACGTCAGCTCGACCTTGTTGCGGTACCCGAGCGTCGCGTCGGCGCCCGAGATCGGCGCGATCGGCACGTCCGGCAGGTGCGCGATGCGGGTCAGCGCGTCCCGCACGATCCGCTCCTTCTCGACCAGCTGCGCCGGGTAGGCGAGCGGCTGCCAACGACAGCCGCCACAGGCGCCGACGTGCGGGCAGGTCGGCTCGACGCGGTCCGGGCCGGGCGCGAGCAGCTCGAGCACGTCGGCCTCGCCGTGGCGACGCCGCGCCGAGCGCAGCCGGACCAGCGCGCGGTCGCCGGGCAGCGCGCGATCAACGAACACCACGTAGCCGCCGATGCGGGCGACGCCGCGGCCGCCGGTCGCGAGGGACTCGATCGTCACCTCGGCCGTATCTCCACGCGAGGGACGGTCCGCCACGCGGGGATCCTACGCGAGCGGCGCCTCGCCGGATCCGGTGATCTCCTCGAACGCGCGGTCCAGCGCGATCCGCTCGGCGACCTGCCGCGCGGAGAGCGCGAGGTCGCCGGCGGCCGCGATCAGCGGCCCGGGCGGCACCGGGTGCTCCGGCACGACGGCGCGGACCGACTCGGCCGCCTCGGCGGCGGCGAGCCAGAGGCCCGCCTCCGCGACGGAGCCGGCGGCGGCCGCCGCCTCGTTGACCGCCGCGTCCGCCGCGGCCACGAGCACGATCAGGTCGACCGGCGGCGACCACGTGCGGGACAGGTGCTCGGCGAGGGCGTCACGCGCGAGCAGCGCCGCCCGGCGACGCTCCGCGAGGCTGGTGCCGGGACCCGTGGGCACGCGCCGAGGCTAGCACCCCGGCGCGTGCACGGTTCAGCTGGCCGCCTTCGGCTTGCTCTTGCCGATGATCAGCAGCACGATCAGCGCGATGATCGGGAAGAAGAACCCGAGGATCGCCCACAGCGGCTGGTTGCGGTCACGGGCGCCGGCGAGTTTCCAGCAGACGGCCGCGAACACCAACGCGATGACGAGGGCGACGATCAGGGAGACCACGTCCATGCTCAATCCTCCAAAGAATTGCAGCGCCGCGGATTCGACGCCCCCGGAGCGTACGCCGCGCTCCGGCCGGCGATCAGGCCTTCGGCTGCTTCTTGCCGATGATCAGCAGCACGATCAGCGCGATCACCGGGAACAGGAAGCCGAGGATCGCCCAGCCGACGCGGTGGCGGTTGCGGCTGCCCGCGAGGCTCGCGCAGACGATCGCGAAGACGATCGAGACGATCAGGCCGGAGTTGACGACGATGACGTTGTCCACGGGGCTCCCCTCGGTCCGCGGGCCGACGGCCCGCCCGCTTGCGGTCACCGAAGCCGCACCGGCGGACGCGCTACTGGATCGTCGGCTCGGCCGGCTGGGCGACGATCCGCCCGTCGACCCACTCGGCGTTCGCGATCAACGGCTCCGGGCGCTCGACGAGCCGCCCGTCGCCGCCGGGGACGAGGTCCTGCAGGTCGAAGCGGCGCGCCACGAGATCGATGTCGACGCGGTAGTCGCGCACGCCCTGCGGCCACGAGAACGCGATCAGCACGGGCCGAGGCAGCTCGGAGCCGACGACGTCGAGGCGCACCGCGGGCGTGCCGTGCAGGCCCACGAGCAGCCCGATCGTGGCGGCCTGCGGCGAGCGGTTGAAGACCTCCGCGGCGATGCCCTCCAGGTAGACGGGGTCGGCCTCGCGCCGACGCGCCCGCAGGATCGCGGCCTGCGCGGTACGCGATTCCTCGAGGTCGTGCTCGAGCTGGGCGCGGCGGCGCTCCGCCTCCGCGATGGCGGCCCTGAGCGCGGCGCCCTCGGCCTCGGCGTCGGCGAGGCGGGCCGCCAGCGCCGCGAGCTCCGTCTCGCGGTCCGTGGTGTGCTCGCGCGTGTCCTCCAGCGTGTCGATCGCGCTCGTCAGGCGCGTGCGCAGCGTGGTCACCTCGGCCTGCAGGAGACGCACCGTGCGGTCCGCGTCGTCCGCCTCGACGGCGACGGGCGGCGGGTCCTCCTCGCGCGCCCAGCCGTTGCGCTCCGCGCGCTCCTCGCAGAGCGGGCAGACGAGCACGGAGCCGGCCTTGGGGTCCGCGAAGCGCAGCGGGCGCTCGCCCGTCAGGAGGTTGCGCCGGCAGATGCCGCATTGAGGGTCGTCGCCGCCTGCCATTCCGCCGATCCTATCGGATGCCGCACGGGCGCCGACCGCGCCGCGTGGGGTCGGCAGGAATCCCGGCTACGGCGCCGTAGAGCCTCCGTAGTCCGTCCCCACGCCCCTGGAGAAGACCCGTGGACACCACCCTGGCAGTACTGCTCGGCCTGGCGACGATCGCCTCGTACATCATCGTCGGCATCCGCCTGATGCGCTTCTGCAACGCGTCCGGCGTCTCGCTCGGCTGGTTCTCGTTCATCCCGATCCTCGCGGAGACGCGCCTCGCCCGCCTCGGCGGCATGAACCCGTGGATCGTGGTCATCGCGATCGTGCCCGTGATCGGCACCCTCATCGTGGCGATCCTCGCCCTTGTCTGGACGTGGCGGATCGCGACCAACACCAACACCAAGCAGTGGTGGTGGGTCGCGCTGCTGCTGCCGATCGGCATCGGCCTCGCGTCGAGCGTGTTCTCCGGCTCGGTCGCGCTCGGCCTGATCGTCGGCCTCGTCGGCGTCGCGATCGGCACGTACGCGCGCTTCATGATCTTCGACCCGACGCGGCCGATGCCCGCCGACGCGATCCAGGGCCCCGCCCAGGCCTGATCGACACGCGCTCGCGGTTCGACGTCGAGGGGGCGGCGCTCCGGCGCCGCCCCCTCCGTCGTGCTCAGGCGGCGTCGCCTCGGGCCTAGGACGCCTCGAGGTCGCGGCCGATCGTCGGCAGCGTGACGTGCGCCACCGCGAGGTTCATGTTCGCGACGACCGCGCTCGTGGTCAGCGCGGCCAGGATCAGCCCGCCGCGCGGCGGCGCCTCGGGCCGCGCGCTCAGCCGGCCGCCCCCGTGTCATCGGCGGCCGCCAGCCGCCCCTCCCGGACCGCAGCGGCGAGCGCCGCATGGTCCGCGTCGTTGCGGTCCGCGTAGGCGAGCGCGTAGTCGGCGAGGGCCTCCTCGAAGCGCTCGGATGAGCCGAGGTACGCCGCGATCGCGACGCAGTCTCCGGAGCGCGCGTGCGCCTTCGCAAGCGTCCAGCCGCAGGCGGCCCCGTAGAGGCCGAGCAGCGGGCCCTTGAGCCGCTCGACCTCGGCGGATCCCTTCCAGTCGCGCAGCTGGCGCCAGTAGTAGCGGTTGTCGAGCGGGCCGTCCGCCCAGCCGAGGAAGGCGTCGCTCGCGGACTGCATCAGGCGCTGTCCGGACACGACGCGCTGCCCCGAGTGCGGGTACGCGGACGGGCCGAGGTGCTCCTCGAGCACGCTCGGCAGCGCCTGCTTGACCTGCAGGAACAGGAGGTCGCGCTCGTCAGCGCCCTGCAGGAGCACGATCATGCAGCGCGTCCCGACCGAGCCGACACCGACGACCTTGAGCGCCGCATCGACGAACGTGTAGCGGTCGAGCAGCACGCGCACGTCGTCGCGCACCGAGTCCCGGTAGGCGAGGAAGACCGAACGCACGAGGCCCTCGCGGTCCACGAGGGCGAGCTGCGGCAGGTCGTCGAACGGAACGAGCAGCGGCGGGTCGGCGATGATCCGACGCCGGCCGTCGACGACCTCCGTGAGGCGCGCCGCAGCCTGCAGATGGTCCTTGCCGCGGGCGCGATCGGCGACGCGCTGCACGTACGCCCGCCAGTCCGCGTTCTCGAGCTCGGGGATCCGCTGGTCGACCTCGAGCTGCACGTGCCACGCCTCGAGCGCGCTCATCTCCGCGAACTCGCGCATCGCGGTGCGGTAGCGGCGCGCGGCGGCGAGGGCCGCGGCGCGCTGGCGCTTCGGCTTCAGGCCCTGGCTGCGGGCCGCGATCGCCATGCTCGCGACCAGCCGGCGCACGTCCCACTCGAACGGCCCCGGCAGGGTCTCGTCGAAGTCGTTGAGGTCGAAGACCAGCGCCCGCTCGGGTGAGCCGAAGAGGCCGAAGTTGAGCAGGTGGGCGTCGCCGCACAGCTGCGCGTCGAGACCGCTGCGCGGCAGCGGCGCGCAGTCGGCCGCCATCAGCGCCGCCGCGCCGCGGAAGAACGCGAACGGCGACTGCAGCATGCGGCCGTAGCGGATCGGCACCAGCCACGGCAGCCGGCGGTCGTCGCCGGCTGACAGGATCGCGACCGGGTCGCGCTCGGCGGGACCCGGGTCGGCGAGGTCGCGCAGGGGCAGTCGATCGCGGGCCGCCTTGCCCTCGGCGCGGCGCTCCTCGCGCGTCGGGTGGCGCGGCCAGGCGGCCGTCGTCGGCTCTGGCTCCTCCTCCACGGCGGCAGTCTACGCGGGCGCTAGACTCGGCGGGTGGCAGTCGACCCGAAGCACACGCTGCGCCTCACCTACTGCGTGCCCTGAGGGGCGGCGCCGCACGCCGCGGGTCTCGCGGCGCGGATCATCGCCGGCTGGGGACCCGTCCTGCGGGAGCTCGCGATCGTGCCCGGATCGGGCGGCGTCTTCGACCTGGAGGCGGACGGCGCGGTGGTCTGGTCGAAGCACGCCCTCGGCCTGCGCGACTACCCGGACCCCGACGACGTGCTGCCGGCGCTGCGCGTCGCGATCGGCGACGAGGTCCTCTAGGAGGCCGCGGGCAGCGCCGCCCGCGGAGCGGCCGAGCCCCCGTTCGGGGAGCGCATCAACGACAGGTCGACCTCGAGCGCGACGGCCTCGCCGACGAGGATGCCGCTCGGGTCGAACGTGATCTCGAAGTCGCGGCGCGTGATCTCGCTGCGCAGCTCGAGGCCGCAGCGGTCATGGCCGTACGGGTCCTTCGCGACGCCCCCCGTGACGGCCTCGAGCGTGATCGGCCGCGTCACGCCGTTGATCGTGATCTCCCCCTCGACGATGTAGTCGTCCCGGTTCGCGCGCACCTTCGTGATCTCCAAGTTCAGGCGCGGATGCCGTTCGGCATCGAGGAAGTCGGCGCTGAGCAGGTGCCGATCGCGCACGTCGCTGCCCGTGTGCACGCTCTTGACGTCGACCACGCCAACCCCGTGCACGTTCGCGCCATCCGACTCGACCGTGCCCGCGAACTCGGCGAAGCGCCCCCGCAGCGTCGTGATGCCGAGGTGCCGGATCGAGAAGTTGACGCTCGAGTGCTCCGGGTCGATCGTCCAGTGACCGGCCGGCACCATCGCCCCTGCTTCGGGCGGGGTGGCGAGGCGCGTGGCCGCGCCCTGATCGGCGGGATCCTGCATGCCCGCATCGTCGATGCGCGGGCCGCGGCCCGCCCGGCGGAGCCCCGCGCACCTCGCGCGGGTTCCCCGCAGGCCCCGGGCGCCCCCGCTAGGAGGGCATGGGGCCGACGTAGTCGACCTGCGGGCGGATCAGCCGCGGGTACGCCATCTGCTCGAGCATGTGCGCGGTCCAGCCGGCGGTGCGGCTGACCGCGAACGTCGGCGTGTACAGGCCCGGGTCGAGGTCGATCGTCTCGAGGACGGCGGCCGCGTAGTACTCGACATTCGTGTAGAGACGGCGGTCGGGCTTGTACTCGTGCAGCAGGCGCAGCGCGGTCTGCTCGACGTGACGCGCGAGGCCGAGGCGCTCGTCGTCGGAGCCGAGGCGCTCGGCGACCTCGCCGAGGGCGCGAGCGCGCGGATCGTACGTCTTGTAGACGCGGTGCCCGAAGCCCATCAGGCGCTCGCCGCCCTCGATCTTGGCGCGCAGCCACGGCTCGGCGTTCTCCGGCGTGCCGATCTCGTCGATCATCGACGAGACGTGGCTCGGGGCGCCGCCGTGCAGCTTGCCCTTGAGCGCTCCGATCGCGCCGACGAGGCCGGAGCCGAGGTCCGAGGCGGTCGAGACGATCACGCGGCCCGTGAAGGTGGAGGCGTTCATGCCGTGCTCGGCGGTGAGCACGAGGTAGGCGTCGAGGGCGCCGACCTGCGCGTCCGTCGGCTCCGTGCCGCGCATCACGCGCAGGTAGTTGCGGGCAAGGGAGTCCTCGTCGCGGATCTCGCCGGGCTCGACGCCCGCGCGGCGCGCGCCGAGCAGCGCGACGGCTCCGGCGATCGCGCCGAGCGCAGCCTGCGCGTCGGCGGGCGTGCCGCCCTCGTCCATGTGGCGCGACTGGGCCCACACGCTGATCGCAGAGCGGACGGCGTCCATCGGGAGCGCCTCGGGGTCGAGCGTGGCGAGGGTCGCGGGCTCCTCGGCGACGTGGCGCATGCTGGAGAAGACGGTGGCGCGCAGCTCCGCGAGCTGCGCGTCGGACGGCAGGGCGCCGGTCCAGAGGAGGTGCGCGACCTCCTCGAAGCAGTGCTCGCGCACCAGCACCTCGGCGTCGTGGCCGCGATAGACGAGCTGGCCGTTCTCGCCGTCGACGAGCCCGATCTCGGACGGGCCGATCGAGACGCCCTCGAGGCCGGTGCCGGGGTGCATGCGGGGGTTCGTGTCAGTCGCCATCGTCAAATCCTCTTGGGAGCGTTGAATGAACGGTAGCCGGACTGCGCATCACGCGGGGCCGGATGCTGCTCGTTCACCCGTTCGTTTCGCCCGGCCGCCCTCTGCAGCCGGCCCCGCGCTCGCGGCCCGCCGGGCGCCCGCGGTACCCTGCGGCGATGGCAGGGACCGCCCCCGTGGTGGTGGTCGGGGCCGGTGCCGCCGGCCTCGCCGCCGCCGTGCACCTGCGCGCGGCCGGCGTCGACGCGGTCGTGCTCGAGGCGCGCGACCGGATCGGGGGGCGACTCCTCTCCGTCCCGGCCGGCGCGGGGCGGCGCCTCGACCTCGGCGCGACCTGGTTCTGGGACGGGGAGGCGGACGTGGGCGCGCTCGCCGCCGGGGCGGGTCTCGAGGTGTTCGACCAGCACCGCACCGGGGACCTCATGTTCCAGCCGGGGCCGCGCGTCGAGCGGGTGCGCGGCAACCCCCTCGACGTGCCGTCGCGGCGCATCGCGAGCGGCATGCAGTCGCTCGCCGAGGCCCTGCAGGCGCGCCTGCCGGACGCCGCGGTGCGGCTCGGAGAGCCCGTCCGGGCGATCGCAGCCGAGGCGGACGGCCTGGTCGTGGAGACGCCCCGGGGTGCGTGGCGCGCCCCGCACGTCGTGCTCGCGCTGCCCCCCGCACTCGCCGTCCACGCGATCGCATTCGACCCGCCGCTGGACCCCGAGCTGGCCGCGCTCGCCGCCGCCACGCCGGTCTGGATGGGGGCGTTCCTGAAGGCCGTCGCCCGCTACCCGGAGCCCTTCTGGCGCGCGCGCGGCCTGGCCGGTGCCGCCTTCAGCCACACCGGCCCGCTGCGGGAGGTGCACGACATGAGCGGCCCCGAGGGCGCGCCCGCGGCGCTGTTCGGCTTCGCGCCGCTCGCCCCCGGCGCGCCCACCCCGGGCGCCGACGCGATCCGCGCGCAGCTCGGCGCCCTGTTCGGGGCGGAGGCCGCCGAGCCCCTCGAGTTTTTGCTCGCCGACTGGCGCGCCGAGCCCTGCACGACGCCGCCGGGCGCGGACCGGCTCGGCCGCTACGACACGTACGGCGACCCGCGCTACCGCGCGCCCGCCATGGGCGGCCGCCTGCATTGGGCATCGACGGAGACCGCGCAGGACGCCCCCGGGCACGTGCAGGGCGCGCTCAGCGCCGGCGCGCGCGCCGCGGCCGCGGCCATCGCGGGGCCCTGAGGGTCACGTGGATGGAGCCAGCCGGGATCGAACCGGCGACCCCCTGCTTGCAAAGCAGGTGCTCTCCCAGCTGAGCTATGGCCCCGTACCGTGCAGGGTAGATGCCCTCGCGGCCGGCGGCCGCGGCTCGGGCCACGCGCCGGGCTACGACTCCCAGTCGAACTCGCCGGAGGCCGTCGTCTCGGCCCAGCCGGTCTCCTCGACGGCGCCGCCGAGCGTCGCCTCGTCCTCCCAGTCGAGGCGGACGGCCGGATGCTCGCCCGTCTCCTCCTCCTCCTGGCGCGCATCCTCCTCGGTCTTGAAGAGGGCGTGGTTGACGAACGGGTCGGCCGGGATGAACCCCTTCAGCGGCATGTCGCCCTCGAGCTGGGCGTTGCGGCGCTTGAGGGCGAGGTGCTCCTCGATGACGGAGGCGAACAGGGTCTTGGCGTCGTCGGACATCGTGCTCCAGTGCGTTCTCGTCGCGGCGCTCATGCACATGCGCCGCGCCGGATTGTAGGCGAAATCCGAACAGATGATCGCAGCACGCCGCGGCGCGGCCGACCCGCCGGTAGGCTGCGCGCGTGGTCCCGGACGCGCCCCTGCCTGCGGAGGAGGTCGAACGGATCGCCGCCGATGCCGCATGGCTGTGCGGGATCCCCGCCCCGACGGGCCACGAGGCCGCCCGCGCCGCGGCCGTGCGGAACCGACTCGTGGAGCTCGGGCTCGAGCCGCACCTCGACGCCGTCGGCAACGTCGTCTGCCGCGTCGGCGGCGACGGCCCCGCGCTCGCCGTCTGCGCGCATCTCGACACCGTCTTCCCCGGCCTCGAGCCCGCCCCGCCCGTACGCGACGGCGCGCGCCTCGCCGGGCCCGGCGCGGGCGACAACGCGCTCGGCGTGGCGGCGCTCCTGCTCGTCGCCCGCGCCCTCGCGACCGACCCGCCGAGCCAGCCCGTGCTGCTCGTCGCGACGGTCGGCGAGGAGGGCCTCGGCGACCTGCGCGGCGCGCGCCACCTGCTCGAGACGGAGTCGGTGCGGGCGCTGATCGCCGTGGAGGGGCATGGCATCGACAGCCTCGCCGTCGGCGGCGTCGCGTCCGCGCGCGTGCGCATCCGGATGTCCGGACCGGGCGGGCACTCGTGGTCCGACCAGGGCCAGCCGAGCGCCGTCCACGCGCTGGTGGCGGCTGCCGAGCGGGTGCTCGCGGCCGCGCCGCCCTGCGTCGCAAACGTCGGCGTGATCGAGGGCGGCACCGCCGTCAACGCGATCGCCGAGCGGGCGCAGCTCCTGCTCGACCTGCGCAGCGGCGACCCCGACCAGGTCGGCCACGCGCTCGCCCGCGTCGAGCGCGCCGCGCGCGTCGCCCTGCCAGACGGCATGGCCGTCGAGTTCGAGGTCGTCGGGCGCCGCCCCGGCGGCGCGGCACCCGAGTCCGCCGGGCTCGTCGAGCTCGCCCGCCGCGCCCGCTCCGCGGTCGGGCTCGGGGCGGCCGACGAACAGCTCGCCTCGACCGATGCGAACGCCGCGATCGCGCGCGGCGTCCCCGCGGTCGGCATCGGCGTCAGCCGCGGCGAGGACGCGCACACCGAGCACGAGTGGATCGCGGTACCCCCGATCGCCCACGGCGCCGCCGCCCTGCTCGGCCTCGTGCGGCGCGCCGACGAGCAGCGCGGCCCCTGAGGCTCTAGACTCAGGGCAGAACCACGCGCCCCCGGGAGGGACGACCGTGACCATCGCCCTGATCATCATCGGTGTGATCGCCCTCGTGGTGATCATCCTCGTCGCCGTCTACAACGGCCTCGTCCAGGCGCGCAACAAGTGCGACGAGGCGTGGTCGGGCATCGACGTCCAGCTCAAGCGCCGCCACGACCTGATCCCGAACCTCGTGGAGACGGTCAAGGGCTACGCCGCACACGAGCAGGCCACGTTCGAGAACGTGACGGCCGCCCGCACCGCGGCGATGGCCGCAAAGACGCCGGCTGAGTCGGCACGGGCCGAGGGCGTCCTGGGTCAGGCCCTCACGGGCCTGTTCGCGATCGCGGAGGCCTACCCGCAGCTGCGCGCCGTCGAGTCGTTCACCCAGCTGCAGGCCGAGCTGACGAACACGGAGGACCAGATCTCCGCGTCGCGCCGCATCTACAACGGCAACGTGCAGATCTACAACACGAAGGTGCAGCAGATCCCGGGCAAGCTGCTCGCCGGCCCGTTCGGGTTCTCGGAGAAGGAGTTCTTCGAGCTCGACTCGGAGGCGGAGCGCCAGCCGGTCAAGATCGACTTCTCCGGCGCCGCCGCCCCGGCGGCCCCCGCCGCGCCGCCTGCGGCGCCCCAGGACCCGCCGCCGCCCACCACCGCCGGCGGGTAGGCCCGGCGCCGATATCGGGTATCGTCTCCGCCACGGGCCCGTGGCGCAGTTGGGAGCGCGCCTGGATCGCACCCAGGAGGTCGGCGGTTCGAATCCGCCCGGGTCCACTCCGCCGCCGGCGCCCCGCCGGCCGCGGTGCCGAGGAGGGGCGCGGTGGCCGACGTCGTCGAAGGGCGCGACATCGCGCTCGACCTTGCGCTCTCCGTGCTCGCGCAGGTGCGCGCCGAGGCCGAGCGCGGCGGCTTCCTGCTCGCCGTCTGCGTCGCGGACCGCGCCGGCAACCCGGTCGCCTCCGCGCGCATGGACGGCGCGCCGCTCGGCGCGTACGCCGTCGCGTGCGACAAGGCCTATTCGTCGGCGATCTGGGGCGACCGCACGGGCGCGATGGGCACGGCCGCCCAGCCCGGCGGCGAGGACTTCGGCATCGCCGGCGCCCTCGGAGGGCGCATGATCGTGTTCGCCGGAGGCGTCCCGATCCGCCGCCAGGGCGAGCTGATCGGCGGCCTCGGCGTGTCTGGCGCCCGCAGCCCCGAGGACGAGGCCGTCGCCCTCGCGGCGCTGGCCGCGCTCGGCCTCGAGGGCTGAGCCGGTGGAGGTCCTGCTCGTCCGCCACGCGATCGCCGCCGAGCGCGACCCGGGCCGGTGGCCCGACGACGCCCTGCGGCCCCTGACCGACGAGGGCCGGGCGCGCTTCCGGCCGGCGGCGCGCGGGCTCGCCGCACTCGTGGCCGCGCCCGCGCGCGTGCTCGCAAGCCCCTACGCGCGCACGTGGGAGACGGCGGCGATCCTCGCCGAGGAGACCGGCTGGCCCGCGCCCGAGCGCTGCAGTGCCCTCGCGGCGCACCACGGCGCGGGCGACGCGCTCCACGCGCTCGCCGACGCCGAGGGCGCCGGACCGCTCGTGCTCGTCGGGCACGAGCCCACGATGACGCTCCTGACCCGGCTGCTCGTGCGCGCCGAGGACGAGCCCGGCGTCGACTGGTTCCGGAAGGGGGCGGCCGTCCTCGTCGCGTTCGACGACCGGCCCGCCGCGGGCGCGGGGCGCCTGGTCTGGCAGCGCCAGCCGCGCGAGCTCAGGGCGCTGGGGTAGCGGGCGCGAGCCAGAGCACGCAGCCCGGCTCGCACGCCTCGGCCGGGTCGCGCCGCTCAGTAGCGCAGCGGCACGCCGATCAGGGCGCGGCGGACGGCGTCGTCGAACGACATCCGCTCCTTCGGCACGAGCCGCAGGATGTCGTCGTTCAGGCACACCGTCTCGTTGCGCAGGCCCTCGACGAGCGGCCGCGCGATCTTGGTGTCGACGTCGGTGACGAGGCCGCACCACAAGGACGACAGCTCGGGCGACAGCACGGGCACGGGCAGGATCACGGGCCTGCGGCGCCCGGCGAGCCCGGCGGTGCGCTCCATCATCTCCTGGAAGGTGAGGATGTCGGGGCCGCCGACGTCGAGCGTGCGCCCGAACGCCTCCGGCAGGTCGCAGACGCCCACGAGGTAGTCGCGCAGGTCGGCGAAGGCGATCGGCTGCGAGCGGGTCGTGACCCAGCGCGGCGTGACCATCGCCGGCAGGCGGTGCACGAGGTCGCGCAGCATCTGGAAGGAGGCGCTGTGCTGGCCGATCACCATCGCGGCGCGCAGCGTCGTGACCGGCACCGGCCCCTCGGCCAGCACGCGTCCCGTCTCGTGGCGGCTCGCGAGGTGGTGCGAGAGGTGCGGGTCGTCGTCGCCGAGGCCGCCGAGGTAGATGATCTGCCGCACGCCGGCCTGCGCCGCGGCCTCGGCCGCGTTGCGCGCCGCCTGGCGGTCGAGCTCGGCGAAGTCGCCGCCCGCCCCCATCGAGTGCACGAGCCAGTAGACGACGTCGAGGCCCGCGAAGGCGCGGTCCAGCGATGCGCGGTCGAGCGCGTCGCCCGGCGCCACCTCGATGTCGCGCACCTGCTCCAGGTCCGGGTTGGGCCGGCGCACGATCGCCCGCACGCTCGCGCCCTGGTCGCGCAGCTCCGGCACCAGCCGGCGGCCGATGTAGCCGGAGGCGCCGACGACGCCGACATGCACCCCGGCGAGACGCCCGCCCGTGTCGATCGGCGGCGGCGCAACCGGGACCGGGTCGATCACCGCGGCGATGCGGCGCAGGCTGCGCGTCGTCACCCAGCGGTGCACGAGGTGCTGCCCGAGCGTGTACGGCGCGGCGATCGGGAACGACCGGGCCCTGAGGTGCTCGAAGCGGGGCCGGTAGCCGTCGACGACGACGCCGAGGCGCACGTGATCGCCCTCGACGGCGGCCACGATCCGCAGCTCGCCGGCCGGGCCGGAGCAGGCGCGCCCGCCCGTGATCGGGAAGCCGATCTCGATGCCGCCCGCGACCTCGTCGACGCGGGCCGCGTCGAAGCGGAGGATCTCGACGCCGCCGCGCGCGAGCACGAGCCGGATCGGCCCGAGCGGCTCGCCATCCGCCCGCACCGCTCCCTTCAGGGACGCGACCAGGCTCGCCCAGTACGCCTCGGCGATCGCGGGCGCCGAGCGGGCAGTCGGAGGCACGACCGGATGGGCCGGACTGAACCAGTACTCGCTGTGCTGGTTGGCGACGCTGGACCAGTACTCCACGGTTCGATCCTTCGCAGGCCGGGGCGGGCCGGCCGGTCAGGCGCGCGCGTCGGCGGCGAGGCGCTCCAGGTGGTGCTCGCGGGCGACCCGCGTCAGCTCCGCCATCCGCCGGGCGCGCTCGGGGTCGACGCGGTTCTGGGTCTTGCCGTCGACCTTCAGCGACGTGCCGACGATGATGCCGTCTGCCGTCTCCAGGATGCGCTCGGCCGTGTCGTGGCGGACGCCGGTGTTGGCGAGGACGGGCAGGTCCGGACAGGCCGCCTTCGCCTCCTCGAGGTCGGCGAAGCGGAACGCGGAGCCCGCGCGCGGGCCCGAGATCAGCGCGGCCTCGCAGCCGAAGAAGCGCGCGCCCTGCGCGCGGTCGGCGACGGTGCGCGAGCCGAGCGGCGACGCGAACTCGGGCGTCAGGTTCGTGAAGACGGCGATGTCGTCCGCGCCGATCGAGTGCCGGTACGAGAAGGCCGCGCCCGGGTCCGGGCGCAGCTGGCCCATGTCGGACTCGTAGACGCCGACGAAGACCTCGCGCACGAAGCGGGCACCGACGGCGCGCCCCACGGCGAGCGTCGCGAACGGGTCCCACAGCATGTCGATGCCGAGCGGGCGCTCGATCTCCGGCTCGATCTCGCCGACGACGGCGGCCATCGCGGTGGCCTGCTCCATCGTCACCTCGACGCGGTACGGCAGGTCGCCCTCGTTGCAGAACAGGATCGCGTCGACGCCGGCCTCCTGGCAGACGAGCGCGTCGTGGCGGGCGGCCTCGACGATCGGGCGCATGCCGGCCTCGCGGTCGAACGCGGGCGAGCCGGGCAGGGCCAAGAGGTGCACGACGCCGATCAGCGGCTTCGGCACGCCGAAGACGCGCTCGAGCGCGATGTCGGCCAGCGTTCCCGTCCTCTCCATGGCGTGAGGGTACCCGCCCGCGACGGGCCGCGGCAAGGGACCACCCGCACATGGCAGACTCCGTGCATGGTCGACCCGATCGAGCTGCCGGACGGCGCGGGCGCGCTCGACCCGCGCGACTTCCCGTTCGAGTGCGGCCTGATCCGCCTCGCCGTGGTCGGCGCGACGGGCGGCCCGCTCGACGTCTCCGACGCCGCCGTCGTCGAGGCGATCCGCGGCGCGCTCGCGCCCGACCCGTTCAACCCGCTGCCCGCCGCGGCGCTGGCGCCGTTCGCGCCGGC
>JAURLF010000078.1 GCA_030831375.1 Gaiellales bacterium
AGGTGGAGCGCAGAGTAGACCTGCGCGTACCCGGAGCGATCGTCTGGGTCCAAGGTGCCCATGACCCGGTTCGCGTCGGCCCTTAGCCACGCGGCGACGGCGCAGCGCTCGGCGGCGCGGGCCTCGTCGCGTTCGGCGTGCATCTGGTCCATGATGCGCGCGTGAAGCCAGTGGAGGATTTCTTCGGGCGTCACTCAGCACTTCCGATGACCACGGGGAAGGCAAGGGCGGCCCCCACGAGGAGCAGCGGAAGCCACGCGGCGTGCCAGTAGGGCGGCGCCGCGATGGCAAGGGCGAGCCCCGCGGCGGCGACGATGGTCCCGACGACGACGCGGGCGATGGAGGCGAGGGGCGGGAGGGGCAGGTAGGGCAGCATCTACGACTCCGATCGGGCAGCGGCGGCTACCCGGCTAAACATGCGAGCGACGGCTTCACCGCTTCGACGCGGGTAGCCGGCGGCCTGGAGCCCGCCGGCGGTCTGTCGCCAGGTCTTGCCATCGGCCCGGAGCTGCTGTGCAAGGCGCAGCTCGGGCCCCGTCCAGAGATTGAGCACGCGCGGATCGAGCGGCAGGTGCGGGCGCAGTTTGCGGACGATGACCGAGATCGAGCGGCGCGGGAAGCCCTTCGCCGCAAGCTTGTCTCGGATCTCGGACCATCGGCGCTCAAGGCGTCGCATGCGGAGCGCGATCGCGAGCTCGTCGGGCGACCAAGGCCGCCACGCGGAGACCGCGCAGACCTGCCGACCGCGCGCGCATGTCGCGTTGTACGACCGTTCGAGCAGCCGCGCGATCTCGGCGTACCCGACGCGAGCGGCGCGCAACTCGCGCAGCACGAGGTCCTCTTCGGGCGTCCACCGAGACCAGCTCTTCGCGGGCGTCACTTGCCGGCCCCGAACTGGTGGATGACCTCGCGCAGGGCGTCGAGGACATCGGCGCGGCCCTCTTCGCGCGCCTTGTCGAGCGCGGCGTCGAGCATGCTACGGGCATCGTCCGGCAGCACCGGCCGCGGCGGGCGCAGCGGCGTACCGTCGTCGAGCGTGCGGACGGGCATCCGGTTTTTGGAGGCGCAGACGCGCACGGCCGTCGCCGAGCGCACCGGCCGGCCGCCGGGGTTGCGCCGGACGAGCGCCGCGGCGACCTCGTCCCAGGTGAGCGTCTGATCGGCCGCAATCTCGCGCAGGTCGGAGACTTCGGGTGTCGTCCAGTCGGGATACTTCGACATGGTGGGGCTCCTCGGGTTTGTGGTCGGGACGCGGTTCGTCTCCCCCCGACACAATGAGATTACCCTCGCGCCTACCCCCGTGCAAGGCCCGCACGGGGGTATATCGTCGCCTTGACAATCTCCTGACAACTGCCGATCAGGCCCGCCGCACCCGCAGGTCGCCCGGCGCGGTCACGAGGCGCCAAACGCAGGGGGCGTCCGGCCATTCGCCCGACCAGTCCTGCGCGCGGTCGACCACGATCGGCAGTCGCCCGTAGCCGACGAGGCCGCCCGGATACCGCGCTGCGGCCAGGCGCCGGATCGCGAGTCGGATCGCGAGGTCTGCGAGGACCATCCTCCCGGTCGACGCGAGCCAGCCCTGCCGCCCGTCGACGTAGACGCGGACCTCGTCGCCGTCCGATCCGGGCTCCGCGAGGCGCAGCTCGACGCCCGACCCGTCGAGGGCGATCCGCAGGGCGTCGGCTCCGCGCCGCGCGACCTCGGTCGGTGCGCGGCGCAGCGCCTCGACGAGGGCACCGACGCGCTCGGCCTCGGCCTCGGCTGCGGCCAGGCGGCGCCGGGCCTCGTCGAGTCGAGCAGCTCGGGCCGCACGCTCGCGGGCCGCGGCGTCGGTCGCGCCTGCCGCGCGCTCGTGGGTCCGAATGAGCTCCTCGGCCGCGAGAGCATGCGCCGCGGCCTTGTCGCCGAGCTCGTCGCCGTCCCAGTCCGGCGGCGCGACCTCGTCGAGAACCGGCAGCGCCGCGGCCCGGCGGTCCCATGTCGCGACGACCGCGGCCTCGCGCTCGGCCTCCGCGAGCGCCTCGACGGCGTACGCCTCGCGCGCCTGACACTGGGCAAGCTCGGCCGCCGCGGCGTCGTGCCGGGCCGCGAGCGGGTCGACGCGACGGGCGCGCTCCGCGAGCTCGACTTCGGTCGCGGCTCGGGCGGCCGCTTCGAGCGCGGCTAGGTCGACGGCCGGCCAGGGCTGCGCGCAGGTCGGGCAGTGTTCGGGCGCAGCGCGGGCCGTGTCGAGGCGGCGGCGGGCGTCCGCGGCGTCGCCGTCGACGTAGGCCTGGGCCCGGTCAAGGTCGCGGCGCATGGCGTCGAGCTCCGACCGCGCGCGGGCGACGTCCGCGCTGCGATCGCGGGCGATGTTCCGGGCGCGCGTCAGCGCGGCCTCGTCGACGTCGGGACGGGGCCCCAGCTCCGCGCGGGCTCGGGCGGCGTCCTGTCGGCGGGCCTCCTGACGGCGCCACGAGGCGAGGTCCTGAGTGTAGCGGACCCAGTCGGCGTAGCGAGCCAGGTACGCGCGGGCTCGGGTGACGCGCTCGGGCGGCGGCGGCTCGACGGCGACCGGCGCGGGCGCGGCTTCGAGCGCCTGGAGCGCGCCGCGGGCCTCGGACGCAGCGCGGTTCGTCGCCGTCTGGAGGGCGAGGGCCGCCTTCAGGTCGACCGGGTCCTCGGGCCGCAGGTCGCAGCTCGCGCCGACGATCGCCCGGAGGTCGACGGCCGGCAGAACCGCGCTGAGCAGGTCCCGCAGCCCGCGCGCCCGCGGGGAGCGCGTCAGGGCGTGCCAGTAGAACGGGACCATGATCGCGCGGGCGATGACGAGGTCAGCCAGGCCGAGCGCCTCGCGGTGCGCGGCCGCCGACGTCGACCGGGCCCCGTCGATCTTGAGCGCGGATCGACTGCCGCGCGTCAGTCGGAAGTCGATCGGCGGGCAGCCGGGCAGCTCGACGGCGACCTCGGCGGCGCCGGCCTCGTCGTGGACCTGCTCGTCGACCATAGAGCCCTCGGGCCCGACGTCGAGGAGAGCAGCGCAGAGCGCCGTGAGGATGGAGGTTTTACCGGACTGGGACGGACCCGAGACGACGGCGCGATCGGGGATGGTGAGGTTGACGGCGGTCGGGTGGGCGCCGAGGCCGGCGATCGTGAGCGTGGTTGTGGGGGGCATGGGTGTCTCCTCGGGTCAGAACGGGATCGAGCCGAAGCCGTCGCCATCGTCGCCGTCGGCGGCCTCCTCGACGGGGCCGGGCGGCGCGACGGGCGGCGGCGGGGTGCGGCGGCGCGGGCGCTTCGGGGGCTCGGGCTTGGGCGTCGGAGCCGGCGCGGCGCGGACGACGGCGAACTCCTCGGGCTCGGGCTCCGCGGTCTGAATCGGAGTAGGCGCGGCGACGGTCCAGCGGGCCTCGTCGGCGTCGAGCGGCTCGGGTGCCGGGGCGTCCCAGTCCTCGTCGGCCGGCTGCTCGTCGCGCATGGCTGCCAGGTGCCCCAGGTCCGAGAGCAGGTCGTCGAGAATGCGCCCCTTCGCCTCGGCGATGGCGAGGCGGGTGTCGCGCATGAGAGCGAGCAGTGTGTCGCGGTGGATCATCGGTCAGTCTCCGGTCTGGTCGGTGGTGGTGGTGGTGCGGGCGTCGGCCGCCTGCGCGAGGAAGAGCTTCCCCTCGCCTTCGAGCCAGGCGATCGCGGACGCGTGGCGCGCTTGCGGGATGGACGCGAGCGCGGGCTTGCCGCCCGCCGCGAGCGCCGCGTCGACGGCCGACAGCGCGAACCCGCGCCGCGCCGCCCATGCCTCGATCGTCTCGGCCGGGGGTTCGACAGGGCCCGCAGCCGCAGCCTTCCGGGCGGGCGGCCCTGTCCGGCGCAGCGTGACGCGCTCCGGGCGCTTGCGCGGGTTCGGCTGGATCTCGATCTGAACGTCGCCGTCGAGCCACGGGGCGCCGAGGATGCGGACGCCGCCGACGGTCTGCCGGCCGAGCGCGACCGACTGGTCGTTGTAGATCGTGATCTGCCGCCCGATCGCGTCGCCGATGGTCGGGCCGCACAGCGCCCGAAGCACCTTCTTCAAGGTCGTGTTGAGGATCAGCGGCCGC
>JAURLF010000079.1 GCA_030831375.1 Gaiellales bacterium
CCGCGACTGGTCGCGCTTCCGCCCATCGAGAGATCATGCGCCGCGAAGCCGGCTTCGATGCGCTCGAAAGAGAGTCCGCTTCGGATCGGGGCGCTCGCCCCCGGCCTGACCGACGCCACCGACCTGGAGGAGGCCGCGGCGCTCGTGCGCGTCGTGCTCGACCCGCCGCCCCTCGCGGCGCCGACCGACGCGGACCGCGCCGCCGCGGCGGCACTGCTCGAGCGGCTGCCCGCGGAGCCGGAGCCGCTCGACGCCGAACGAGCGGCCGAGCTGATCGCCCGGCTCGACTGCGGCAAGCGCCCCCTGCGACGCGTCCTGACGGCCGCCGACAGCGGCATCCCGCTACCGTTCGTGCTCGCGGCGCTGCCGCGCGACGCGGCCCTCGCCCGCGCCCGCGCCGCCCTCGACCAGCCATGACGCTTCGCCTCTACGACTCCCTGCGCCGCGCCGTCTGCGACGTCGACCCCTTGCAGGCCGGCCGGCTCGGGCTGTACGTCTGCGGGCCGACGGTGTACGGCCCCGTGCACGTCGGCAACGCGCGGCCCTTCGTCGTCGCCCAGACCCTCGCCCGGCACCTGCGCCGCCAGGGCTGGGAGGTGCGCGTCGTCTCGAACCTGACCGACATCAACGACAAGATCTACGCCGCCGCGGCCGCCGAGGGGATCGACAGCCGCGAGCTGGCCGCGCGCGAGGCGGCCGGTTACCTGGCGGACACCTCGCGCCTCGGCCTCGGCCGCCCCGACGTCGAGCCGAAGGTGACGGAGTCGCTGCCGGGGATCATCGCGATGACCGAGGCGCTGATCGCCTCGGGCCACGCCTACGTGAGCGACGGCGACGTCTACTTCGACGTCGGCGGCTTTCCGTCGTACGGGGCGCTGTCGGGCCAGCGGGTCGACGAGATGCAGCCCGAGGAGGTCACCGCGAAGAAGCGCGCGCCGCTCGACTTCGCGCTCTGGAAGGCGCAGAAGCCCGGCGAGGACGCCGCCTGGGACTCGCCGTGGGGGCCGGGTCGGCCCGGCTGGCACATCGAGTGCTCCGCGATGGCGATGAGCGCGCTCGGCGAGGAGATCGACATCCACGGCGGCGGCATCGACCTCAAGTTCCCGCACCACGAGAACGAGCGTGCCCAGTCCGAGGCTATGACCGGACGCCCGCTCGCCCGCACGTGGCTCCACAACGGCCTCCTGCGCTTCGGCGGCGACAAGATGTCGAAGTCGCTTGGCAACGTGGAGCGCCTGCGCGACGCGCTCGACCGGATGGAGCCCGAGACGCTGCTGATGCTGTTCGCACGCGCCCACTACCGCTCGAACGTCGACTACAGCCCCGATTCGCTCGAGGACGCCGCACGCTCCAACGACCGTCTGCGCGAGGCTCTGCGGCGCGCCGCGCGGGCCGCGGCCGACGCGGCCCCCGCCGACGGCGGCCCGCTGGCTGTGGCCGCCGCGGAGGCCGACGCGCGATTCCGGGCCGCCCTCGACGATGACTTCTCGACCCCGGAGGGCCTCGCCGCCCTGTTCGATCTGGTGCGGACGCTGAACGCCGCGCTCGACGCCGGCGACCAGGACCCCGCCGACGCGGCCCGGGCCCGCGCGGTGCTCGTCGAGTGCCTCGACGTGGTCGGGCTGGCCGGCCTCGCGGCGGCGGCCGACGGCCCGCCCGCCGAGGCCGTGGCCCTGATGGAGGAGCGCGAGGCTGCGCGCGCGGACCGCGATTTCGCGCGCGCCGACGAGCTGCGGGACGCGCTGCGCGACCTCGGCTGGGCGGTGCAGGACCTTCCCGACGGCCCCGAGCTCGCGCCGCTGTGACGGGCGACGTCGTCTACGGGCGCCAGCCGGTGCGCGAGGCGCTGCGCGGGCGGCGTGTCGTGCGGGAGATCCTCGCCACCCCGAAGGCGCTGGAGGCACTCGCCTGGATCGGCGAGGCCGACTGCCCGGTGCGCGCGTCGGACGCGGGGGAGATCGGCAACCTCGCCCGCAGCACCGACCACCAGGGCGTCCTCGCCCGTGTCGACCCGTATCCGTACGCCGATCCCGACGAGTTGCTCGCGGGCCCTGCGCCGCTGCTCGTCGCGCTCGACGGCGTCACGGACCCGCACAACCTGGGCGCGATCGCCCGCAGCGCGGAATGCGCCGGCGCCGACGGCCTGATCGTGCCGCGCCACGGCGCGGCGGAGGTGACGGCGGCGGTGGCCAAGGCCAGCGCGGGTGCGGTCGAGCACCTGCCGATCGCCGTCGCTCCGAACCTCGCCGACTGGCTGGCCCGGGCCAAGCGCCCCGGCCTGTGGGCCTACGCGGCGGCCGCCGACGGCGCGATGCCGTACGCGCAGGCCGACTACACGGATGGCTGCGTGTTCGTACTGGGCGCGGAGGGCGCGGGGCTGAGGCCGCGCGTGCGCGCGGCCTGCGACGCGGCCGTGGCGCTGCCGATCGCGGGCCGGATCGACTCACTCAACGTCTCCGTCGCCGCCGGGGTGCTGCTCTACGAGGCCGTGCGCCAGCGCGCCCGCTGCTGAGCGGATTCCTCAGGCTCAGGTCCGGGTAGTCGGATAGCCGCATACCTATCCGACTGCTCGGAATCCGCTCTGCAATGCGATATTCCGGTGATTGCGGCGGATTCGGAATGTAACGGTTTGCAGGCAAATTAGGGTTTGACCTATTGAATCTCGAATTGCCCTTGTATTTGCCCGACGCGTCTGGCATGGTGCGGATGTCCGTCATCACCCTCTAGCGGAGCATGAGGTTGAGGACGGAGACTGGAGGACCATGTCGACCGCCCGCGCAGCCACCACCCGCACCGCCGCCGATCCCGCGGCGCGCCAGCGGCGCGACCAGGGCGATCTGGCCCTCGTCCTGCGCGCCCGCAACGGCAGCGAGGTGGCCCTCGACCAGCTGATCCGCCGCTACCAGCCGTTCGTGCGCCTCAAGGCCTCGAGCTACTTCCTCGCCGGTGGCGACGCCGACGACCTCCAGCAGGAGGGCCTGATCGGCCTCTACAAGGCGATTCGCGACTACCGCGTCGACCGCGAGACATCGTTCCGCTCGTTCGCGGAGCTGTGCATCACGCGTCAGATCATCACGGCCATCAAGGGCGCCACCCGCAACAAGCACCAGCCCCTCAACGGCTACATCTCGTTCAGCCACACGCCGGCCGGCAGCGACCCCGAGGGCGGCGACTGCACCCTCGGCGACGCCATCGCCGGCTCGCCAACGCTCGATCCCGCCTCCCGCGTGGTCTCCACCGACGAGCTGGAGTCGCTCGTCGAGATGCTCGGCAGCGCGCTCTCGCCGCTCGAGTCCGAAGTGCTGGCCGCCTTCATGTCCGGCGAGTCGTACGAGGCGATCGCGGCTCGGGCCGGATGCGACCCCAAGGCCGTCGACAACGCCCTCCAACGCGTCAAGCGCAAGATCGAGCAGCACCGCGCGCACCGCGAGCAGCCGGCGACCGCCTAGATTCCCGGCATGACGCCGGGAGAACTCGCCCTCGCGGGCCTCGCCGCGCTCGCCGCCGGCGTCGTCAACGCGCTCGCCGGCGGCGGCACGCTGATCTCGTTCCCCGTCCTGCTCGCCCTCGGTGTGCCGCCGATCGCCGCGAACGTCACCAACACGGTGGCGCTGGTCCCCGGCTACCTCGGAGGCACGATCGCGCAGCGCGGCGACCTGGCCGGCCAGGGCCGCAGGATGCGCGTGCTCCTGCCCGTCGCCGCCCTCGGCGGCATCCTCGGCGGCGTCCTGCTCCTGCGCACCCCGGAGGACGCTTTCGAGGTGCTGATCCCGTTCCTGATCCTCGCTGCCGTGGCGATCCTCGCGCTCGGAGACGCCGTCAAGCGGCGCGTGGCCGAGCGGATCTCGCGGCTCGGTGCGGACGGTCGTGAGCACCTCGTCGGGCCTGCGCTCGGCCTCTTCGGGGCCGCGATCTACGGCGGCTACTTCGGCGGCGGACTCGGGATCATCGTGCTCGCCGTGCTCGGCGTCGTCCTGGTCGACACGCTGACCCGGCTCAACGCGCTCAAGCAGGCCACCAGCCTCGTGGTCAACGCAGCGGCCGCGATCGTCTTCGTCGGCTTCGGCGACGTGCTCTGGGCCACGGCGCTCGTGATGCTCGTCTGCGCCGTGATCGGCGGTTTCCTCGGTGGCTCCCTCGCCGGCCGTGTGCCCGCCCGCGTCCTGCAGCGGATCGTGCTCGTGATCGGCGTCACCGTGGCCGTCGGCTACGCCGTGCGCACCTTCCTCTAGGCGGCGCGGGCGAGAACGCTCGCGGCGGCGGCGCGAGCCGGGTCCGGCACGTTCGTCGTGACGCCGTCCACACCCATCGCGACGAGCCGCGCGATCGCGGCCGGCTCGTCGGGCGTCCAGCACCAGATCTCGCCGCCGGCGCGGTGCACCTGCGCCACGAGCTTCGGGGTCACGAGCCGGTACTGCACCGTCACGAGGTCGACGTGGGTCGCGCGCATCAGGAGATCGACGCGGCTCGTCCACGCCCAGCGGCGCAGGCGCGAGGCCGTCCAGCCGAGGGCGCGTGCCCAGTCGTGGTGATGGCGCGGGATCGTGAGGCCGACGCGGATGCGCGGCTCGAGGTGCCGAACCCACAGCGCCTGCTCCCAACCGCCGCCCGTCAGGACCACCCGCTCGACCATGTCGCCCGCGCGCAGCTCGTGCACCAGCTGCTCGGCGATGCCGTTCTGCTTGAGGTCGAGGTTGAGCGGGATGCCGGCCCGCTCGCACAGCGTGAGGGCCTGGCGCAGGAGCGGCGCGTCGGGGCTGGGACCTCGGTCGTGCGCGAGCACCAGCTGGCCGTCCGAGCGGCGCCGGCGCACATCCACCTCGACCATGTCGCAGCCCAGCCGGAGCGCATCCGCGATCTGCGCCAGCGAGTTGTCGCCGAAGCCGGTGCGGTAGCCCCGGTGCGCGATATGGAGGTGATGGTGGCCCATGGCTCGAACGTACCCGCTGCCGATCCTAGTCCCTGCGGGCTTCACCGGATCGGAAACGGGGCGACACCGGTCCGTCGCCCCCGCGCAGCGTCTACGGTTGGGCCATGCCCCAGCCCGCGTCGCGCCGCGTCCTGCCGACCACCGGCCTCGGCCGGGCCGGCGCCCTGGTCGCCCTGCTCGGCCTCCTGGCCGTGGTCGCACTGGTCGTCACGGACGTCCTGCAGGCGGGCCCCGACGAGCGGCCGGGCTTCCTGATCGGCTGGGTGGCGATCACCGCCAGCGGCGTGCTGCTGCACGTCGCGCTGCGCCGCGGAGAGCGGGCGCTTCTCGCCTACGTCGCGCTGATTCCCTTCGGGCTGTTCCTGCTGCTCTTGCTGATGGAGCTGACCGGGCTCATGGAATAGCCCGGTACCCGCCCCGGACCAGCGGGGCGTGCGGCGCACGCGTGACGACCATCGCGCGTTCGCGTCCGACCGGCGTCACGTGGACCTCGATCTTGCGCCTCGGACGGCTCGACGGCGGGGTCACGAGCACCCGATCGGCGTACGTCGACCGGGTGCTGTCGATCGCCCGCACGATCAGCGCCAGGAGCGGGCTCTGCGCGTAGCGGGGATACCACCGGCCCACCGGATGCCCGACGTGGGGGACGATCTCTGGAGTCTCCCGCTGCGCCGCCTGACTCGCGTAGAGGAGGCGGGAGTCCACGATCCTGCCCATCGGATCCCGGATCGCCTGATGGACGTAGATCCGCTCGTCACCGACGCGCTGCGCGAGGTCGTCGTGCTGCAGCGCGAGCGCGACGACCTGGGCGCGGGTCGCGGCGCCGAGCCGCTCCTTGATGCCGACGATGTGCTTCTGCACGGTCGGATCGGAGACGCCGAGCGCGAGTGCTATCTGCTGGTTCGTCGCGCCATCGCAGAGCAGGCGCAGGGTCTCGCGCTGGCGCGCCGTGAGGATTCCGGCTCCGGGCAGTCCGATCGGCTCGAGGCCCAGGAGGTGTGCGTTGTCGGTGATCTTCCCGATCAGGTGGAGTCCGATCTCGATTTCGGGTCCGTACGGCACTGCGATCCGCAAGCGCGTGCGCCCGTGCCGGCGCACCAGCGCCTGGCTCTCCTCCGCCTCTGGATCGGGCACGGTGACCCTCGACAGCGGGAGGTCCTCGAGGTCGCCCACCGACATCCGCAGGCGCAGGCCGGTCGCGGCGTTCGCGGCGCGGATGCGCAACGCGTCGTCGACGACGAGCATGGCGTTCGCGGCGGCGTGGAAGACGATGCGGAAACCGGGGTCGTCGGTTGGGTATGCGCTATCGGGCATGTCGCGGCCGGGCGCGACGGTTGTCCTCCGCATGCCCACACGCATCGTCCGCCGCCGATGCGGCCGGCGGTATGGTGGAAAGCCATACGCCCGCGGCGGGAAGAAGCCGGCGCTCGGGCTCGAACCGAGG
>JAURLF010000080.1 GCA_030831375.1 Gaiellales bacterium
CATGCTCGAGTGTCTCGCCGAGACACTCTGGGAAGCGCAGCGCGCGAACCGTGCCCCCGACGAAGCCCTCTACCTCGAACGCCTGCGCCGCTGGTACCCGCTGGGGCGGATCGGCGAGCCCGGTGACGTCGCCGAGGCGATCGCCTTCCTCGTCTCCGATCATGCCGCCTGGGTGACCGGAGCCACCCTCGCCGTCGACGGCGGCCTGACGGCCGGCAACGGCGTGATGACCGACGAGCTCGTGGTCGAGTTCGGCGACGGCGAGCGGTGAGCGGCGCGCTCGTCCTGCGCGGTGGCCGCGTCGTCGACGGCTCGGGTGCGCCCTGGGTGCGGGCCGACGTCCGCATCGAGGATGGCCTGATCGCCGCCGTCGGGCGGGTCGACGACACCGCCGCGGAGGTCCTCGACGTCGAGGGTCTGGTCGTCTGCCCCGGGTTCATCGACATGCACACGCACTCGGACCTCGTGCCGCTCTACGACCGGGCGCACGCGTCGAAGGCCCAGCAGGGCGTGACCCTCGAGGTGATCGGCCAGGACGGCCTCAGCCTCGCTCCCGCCACCGAGGCGGTCGAGCGCGAGCTCGCCGAGGCCCTCGCCGGCTGGAACGGCGCCCCCGACCTCGCGCGCGGCTGGCGCACGGTGGCCGACTACCTCGCCCGCTTCGACGCGGGCGTCGCGACCAACGTGGCGTTCCTCGTCGGACACGGCACGCTGCGGATGATCGCGATGGGCTCCGATGAGCGCGCGCCCACACCCGACGAGCTCGCCACGATGCAACGGCTCCTGCGCGAGGCGCTCGCGGACGGCGCCTTCGGCCTCTCGGCCGGGCTCACCTACGCGCCGGGGATGTACGCCGCGGACGACGAGATCGTGGCTCTCTGCTCCGCGATGGCCGGCACAGGCGCCTTCTACTGCCCGCACCACCGCTCGTACGGCCGGGGCGCGGTCGAGGCCTACGCCGCGGCGATCGCCTGCGCCGAAGCCGCGGGGGTGCCGATCCACCTCGCGCACACCCACCTCGGCTTCACGGTCAACGCCGGCCGTGGCCCGGAGCTGATGGCGATCATCGACGGCGCCCGCGCGCGCGGCGTCGACGTCACCTTCGACACCTACCCGTACCTGGCGGGCAACACCTACCTGCACAGCATCCTGCCGGGCTGGGCCTTCGAGGGCGGCACCGATGCCACCATCGCGCGGCTGCGCGACCCCGACCTGCGTGAGCGCCTGCGCGTCGAGCTCGAGGAGGAGGGCACGGACGGCTTCCACGGGGTGCCCGTCGACTGGTCGTGGATCGTGGTCGGCGGCACCGGCGACGGCGCCAACGCGTGGGCCGTCGGACGCTCGATCGCCGACCTCGCCGCCGAGCGCCGTGAGCGGCCCGTCGACCTCTTCTGCACCCTGGCCGCCGACGACCGCCTGATGGCCACGGCCCTCCACCACGTCGGCAACGAGGAGCACGTGCGCCTCTTCATGCGCCACCCCGCGCACACGGCCGGCAGCGACGGCATCCTCGTCGGCACCCGCCCCCATCCGCGCGGCTGGGGCACGATGCCCCGCTACCTCGCCCACTACGTGCGCGAGCTGGGCGTGCTCGGGCTCGAGGAGGCGATTCGCCACATGACCTCCGCCCCGGCCCAGCGGCTCGGGCTCTGGGACCGCGGCCTCGTGCGCCCGGGCATGGTCGCCGACCTCGTCGCCTTCGATCCCGACCGCATCCGGGACACCGCCACCTACGAGGAGCCGCGTCAGGCTCCCGAGGGCATCCCCCACGTCTGGGTGGCCGGCGAGGCCACCGTCCGCGACGGCGCGCGCACCGGGGCCGTGCCGGGGCGCGCCCTGCGCTCGCGCTTCGGGGCCTAGGCCAGCGCCGCCGCGATCCGGTCCAGGACCGGCAGCGGCATCAGGCCGTAGTGGTAGAGGTCGAAGCGCCGGCAGCCGGCCTCCCGGGCGAGGGCGACCTTGGCGCGCAGGTCGTCCACCCCGTCGCAGTCCGGGCCGAACGGGCGCACGATCGCGGCCAGCTCCCCATCGCCGATCGCCGCGCGGTACGCCCCGAGGTCGAGCGCGACCCGGTCCGGATCACGCGCGTAGGCGATCGCCTCCACGGTGCAGTGGGGCGCGAGGGCGTTGACGTCGAGGCCGAACCGCCACCCGAAGTCCACCGCGGGCCCGCCCGTCGGTCGGCCATCCGCGTAGCCCTTCGCCGCGCCCGAGGAGTCGAGCACGGTGAGGACGCCGCCCTCCTCCCGGCAGGCCTCAGCGACCTCGGCGACGAGCGACGTGACCGCCGACTCCCGCGCGTCCAGGAGCGCGCCGAGCTCGCCGTCGAGCAGCGTTGCGGCCTGCTCGCGGGTCTCGGCGTCCCCCGCGAGGGGCTCGCCACGGTCGAGCATGCCCTGCAGCAGGGCGCGAATGCCGTCCCGCAGCGCGGGTCCGTCGGCCCCGGCGGCGCTCGCGCCGGCCACGCAGTCGTCGCACAGGCAGAGGCCGAGCAGGAAGCGACCCACGGACCCTGGCTCGAGCAGGAAGCGCTCGTGGTGCACGCCGTGCTCGAGTCCGTGGTGGTGCAGGGACTCCGCCAGCACCTCCCCCATCCCGGCGCGCACGATCGCGCGGGCCAGGGCGACGGCGTAGGCGCGGGCGGCGGGCCGGCTCGGGCAGAGCTGCTCCGGCAGGGGATCGCCGAAGGCCGTCAGGTGCGCGCCCGGGCCGGGCTCCGCGCCGTCGACGTGCATGAAGACCGCCCAGCCGTCGACCGTCGCGCCGCGGGCGCCCGCCTGCTCGACCAGCTCCGCCACCGCCGCCTCGGTCAGCGCGTCGCCCGCGCGGTCGGGCTGCACGGGGCACCCGTCCCAGACGGCCGCGTCGCGGGCGATCCACAGCCCCGCCGGGAACGCGCGCAGGCGGGGGCCGCGGGCGTGCGGGAGCAGGTCACGGGCCGCGTGGTACGACGCGGCGATCGCGAGCCCGTCGACCCCGGCGCGGCCGAGCGCGTCGTCGAGGACCGCGGCCGGGCCGGCGTCCGCGACGTCGACGGCCGAGCAGAAGAGGGCGCTGCGCACCCCGGCCTAGAGGACGATGCCGTCCCAGTAGGCCTTGGCGCGCCGCGCCTCCGCGATGCACGCCTCGTACGGCGGCCACTGGTAGTCGGTGAACTCGATCTCCATCGAGACCGGGCCGTCGTAGCCCGCGGCGTCGAGGGTGCGCAGGATGCGCGGGATGTCGATGTCGCCGTCGCCAAGCGGCGGGAAGTCCGCCACGCCCTTGCCGCCGCGCTTGTCCTTGAGGTGGACGTGCCCGAGGTACGGCAGCGCCAGCTCGATGTCCTCCTCCGGGACCGCCTCCGTGTAGTAGATGACGTTGCCCGGGTCGTAGTTGATGCCGACCCAGGGGTTGTCGATCCGCCTGAGGATGTCGATGCCGACCTTAGCGGTGGGCAGCAGGTTGGAGTCGGTCTCGATGCAGAGGCGGATGCCCGCCGCCTCGGCCTCCTCGGCGACCGCGTTGACGTTGCGGACGAAGGCGTCGATCTGCTCCTCGGTCTCCGCGTCGCCCGTGAAGGTGTTGAGCACGGTGATGCCCAGCTCCCGACCGGCGCGCAGCACGTTCGTGAGGCGCTCGCGGCCGATGTCGAGATGGAGCGGCGCGTGGCCGCTCATCGACACGCAGGTCAGGCCGTGCTGGTCGAGCAGCCGCTGGCAGCGGGCGACCTCGGCCGGGCCGAGGTTGTCCGGGTCGAGGTGCTCGAGGAAGTCCTTGACGGCTCCGATCTCCACGTTCTCGAAGCCGGCGTCGGCGAGCCCGGCGAGCGCCTGCTCGAGCGTGTAGGGCAGGAAGATGATGGACGAGCCGGTCTGGGTCCAAGCGGGCATGTCGCGCCTCCTAGTCGTCGGTGCCGCACCAGTCGAGGACGGCGAGGGCGAGTGCCTTCGCCGACAGGGTGAGCTCGTCCACGAGAACGTGCTCGTCGATGCCGTGGGCGATCCGCAGTTCGCCCGGGCCGTAGACGATCGCCGGAATGCCCTCCGCCTGGTAGAACGTCGCGTCGCAGGCGGCGCCGAAGTTCGACGGGTGGTCGGGCGTCGGGTCCGGCTGGCGCGTGCCGCTCGCCTGCGCGTGCGCGGCGACCATGGCCTGCGTGATCGGGGCGTCCCACGGCTGCTCGTAGCCGGGCCACGAGAGGTGGAAGGTGACCTCCGGCGGGTGCTCGCGCAGCCAGGGGTCGAGCTGGGCCGCGTGGTGCACCTGGTCGCGGATCGACTGCTGGATCTCCGCCGGGTCGATCCCGGGGCTGTGCCAGGCGACGTACTCGATCCGGCCGCGGTCGGCGAGCGATGCGGGGAACGGCATCCCCGCGTCCGCGTGCAGGACGTTGGGCCCGATCGTGAACCATCCGTGCGGGAAGCCCGGGTGGTTCATGTCCACCGCCCACTGCCGCTCGAGCTCCTGCAGCGCCGCGAGCAGCGGGATGATCCGCTCCACCGCGTTGACCCCGATCGAGGCGCCGGGGCCACCCGGCCGCAGCGCGAGCGGACGGTTGCCGCTGTGGGTCGCCTTGCCGACGATCGCCACCGTGAACACGAGCGCGCTGGGCGCGACCGAGTTCACGCTGAGCGGCAGCGGGATCGACGACGGCTCCGTCACGATCGCCGCGTCGGTGCGATGCCCGGCGGCGATCACCGCGCCGGTGCCGAGCCCGTGCTCCATCATCTCCTCGCCGATCACGGAGTGCAGCTGCAGGTCGCCGCGCAGGCGCACGCCGCAGTCCTCGAGCGCCTGCGCGACCGTCCACATCGCGGCGCCGGATCCCTTCATATCGGTCGAGCCGATGCCGTACAGGCGGCCGTCGACGATCTGCGGATCCCACGGGTCGCCCGTCACCCAAGCCGACGGCTCCACCGGCGAGACGGTATCGACGTGGCCGTTGAGGGCGAGTGAGCGGCCGCCGCCCGAGCCCCGCCGCGTGCCGACCAGGTTGGAGCGCTCGGGATCGGCCGCCACCCGCGTGGTCTCGAGCCCGGCGGCCCGATAGCGCTCCTCGAGCAGGTCGTTGACGCGCGTCTCGCCGCCGATCACCTCGGCGCGGTCGATGCCGGGCAGCGTCGGGTTGCGCGAGTCGATCCGCACCATCTCCCGTGTCAGCTCGACCGTCTGGTCGGCCAGCTCCTCGATCCGACGCAGGACCGCCGTCCGGCTCTCCTCCACGTGCTCCTCCTCCTGCCGCACCTGTCGGAGCATCGTAATCCAGCCCGCGCGTCCGGGGAAGCGCCGACGGCGTCTACATGCGTTCGGGCGCGGACACCCCGACGAGGTCGAGCGCACGCCGCAGCGCGTCGGCCGTGGCGCGCAC
>JAURLF010000081.1 GCA_030831375.1 Gaiellales bacterium
CCGCCACTTCATCGCGAAGGTGCACCAGAACCGCTGGGCGCACCCGCGCGTCGTCGTCTGCGTGCCCAGCGGCGTGACCGGCGTCGAGAAGCGCGCCGTGGAGGAGGCCGCGCTGTCCGCCGGCGCCCGGGTTGCGTACCTGATCGAGGAGCCGATGGCGGCCGCGATCGGCGCGGGCCTGCCCGTCTCCGAGCCGAGCGGGAACATGATCGTCGACATCGGCGGCGGCACCACCGAGGTCGCGGTCATCTCGCTCGGCGGCATCGTCGTCGCGCAGTCGATCCGCGTCGGCGGCGACGAGCTCGACGAGGCGATCGTCAAGCACGTGCAGCGCACGCACAAGCTCCTGATCGGTTCGCAGACGGCGGAGCAGGTCAAGATCGAGATCGGCAGCGCGTTTCCGCGCTCCGGCGACGACGCTCAGGCCGAGGTGCGCGGACGCGACCTCGTGACGGGTCTCCCGAAGACCGTGATCCTGACCGCGGAGGACGTCCGTGGCGCCCTCGAGGAGCCGCTCGTCGAAATCATCGGCGCGATCAAGGCCACCCTCGACCAGACGCCGCCCGAGCTCGCCGCCGACGTGATGGACAAGGGCATCGTGCTCGCCGGCGGCGGCGCGCTCCTGTCGCGCCTCGACGACCGAATCCGGGCCGAGACGCAGATGCCGGTGCAGATCGCCGAATCGCCTCTGACCTGTGTCGCCGTCGGCTCGGGCCGCTCCCTCGACGAGTTCGAGGTGCTGCAGCGAATGCACATGAACCGCAGCACGGCGCGCCGCCGGCGCTAGGCACGGCAGCGGCCGACCCTGTGCGAGACTGACGGGCCCATGCAGTACGCCAACCTCCCGACCGACCCGGCCGCGGACGAGCGGCCGCTCGCCGCCGGCGTCGTCGGCGCCTCCGGCTACGCGGGCCAGGAGCTCGTGCGGATCCTCGCGGGGCACCCGCGCATGCGCGCCGCCGTCCTGCAGGCGCGCTCCGACGGGTTCGAACCGATCGGCGCCGAGGGGCTCGCGGGCTGCGACGTCGTGTTCCTCGCGCTGCCGCACGGCGAGTCGCGCGCGCTCGGCGAGGAGCTGCTCGAGCGCGGGGCCCAGGTGGTCGACCTGGGCTCCGATTTCCGCGTCGACGGCTGGACGTACGGGCTGCCCGAGCTGCACCGCGACGCGGTGCGCGTGGCCCGCGCCGTCGCCAACCCCGGCTGCTACGCGACCGCGGCGATCCTCGGGGTCGCGCCGCTGGCCGCCGCCGGCCTCGTCGACGGCCCCGTGCACCTCGACGGCAAGTCGGGCGTGACGGGAGCGGGCCGGACCCCGTCGGAGAAGACGCACCTGCCGGAGATCCACGGCGGCATCACGCCGTACGCGGTCACGGGCCACCGCCACCTCGGCGAGATCGAGCAGGAGCTCGGGCGGCTCGCCGGCAGCGCGCGCCCGGCGACGTTCGTGCCGCACCTGTTGCCGACGTCGCGCGGCCTGCTCGTGACCGCGCACGTGCGGCTCGTCCAGCCGCTCGACCAGGCCGACCTCGACGACCTCTACGCCGCGCGCTACGCGGACGAGCCCTTCGTCCGCTTCGGCGGGCTACCCGCGCCGCAACGCCTCGCCGGCTCGAACGCCTGCTGGATCAACGCCTGGGCGGACGAGCGGACCGGCACGGTGCTGGTCGAGGCCGCGCTCGACAACCTGGTCAAGGGCGCCGCCGGGCAGGCGATCCAGAACGCCAACATCATGCTCGGGGTCGAGGAGACCGCTGGCCTGACCGCGCAGGGGCTGTGGCCGTAGGCGCGACCTACCCCCGTGGCTTCCGGGCCGCGGGCGCGACCGCCGGCATCAAGGCCTCGGGCCGTCCCGACATCGCGCTCGTCGCCGCGGAGCGGCCGGTGCCCGCCGCGGCGGTCTTCGCGCGCAGCCGCACCGCCGCGCCGCCGATCGCCGTCTCGCGGCGCGCGATCGCGGACGGGCAGGCGCAGGCCGTGCTCGTCCAGAGCGGCAACGCCAACGCCGCCACGGGCGCGCGCGGCGTCGCGGACGCCGAGCGCATGGCGCGGACCGCGGCGCAGGCGATCGGCGCCGCCGCGGACGACGTCCTCGTCGCCTCGACGGGCGTGATCGGCGTGCCGCTGCCGATGGACCTCGTCGTCGCCGGCATCGATGTGGCGGCGGCGGCGCTCGCGCCAGACGGCGGCGCGCACGCCGCGGAGGCGATCCTGACCACCGATCGGGGCCCGAAGACGGCGCAGCGCGACGCGGGCGCGGCGCGCGTGGGGGGCATGGCCAAGGGGGCGGGGATGATCCGCCCTGACCTCGGCACGATGATCGCCGTCGTCACGACGGACGCCCAGCTCGCGCCGGAGCAGGCCGACCGCATCCTGCGGGAGGCCGTCGACCGCACCTTCAACCGCATCACCGTCGACGGCTGCGCCTCGACGAGCGACATGGTCGCGCTCCTCGCCAGCGGTGACGCCGGCCCGGCCGACGAGGCCGCCGTGGCGGAGGCCGTCGCGGGCGTCTGCGAGGACCTCGCGCTGATGATCGTGCGCGACGGCGAGGGCGCGCGGCGGATCGCCCACTGGCGCCTGAGCGGTGCGGCCACGGACGCGGACGCGCGTACGCTCGCCTACGCGGTCGCCGAGGGGCAGCTCGTGCGCTGCGCGCTCCACGGCGGGGACCCGAACTGGGGCCGGATCGTCGCGGCCCTCGGTGCCGCCGGGCCCGCGGTCGACCCCGACCGGATCTCGATCGCGATCGGCGGCATCGAGCTCTGCCGTGACGGCGTCGCCGTGGAGGTGGCCGACGCGGCCGCCCTCGACCGCGCCGCCGCCCTCGACGTCGTGGAGGCGGACATCGCGGTCGGCGACGGTCCCGGCGCGTGGGCCGTGTGGGGCTCCGACCTCTCCGGCGCCTACGTCGAGCTGAACGCGGAGTACACCTCGTGACGGGTGCCTTCGTGGCCAAGCTCGGCGGCAACGCCCTCGCGCTGCTCCCGGACGCGATCGCCGCGGCCGACGGCCGACCGCTCGTGCTGGTGCACGGCGGCGGCGCGCAGATCACCGCCCTGATGGAGCGCCGCGGTATTCCGGCTCGGTTCGTCGACGGCCGCCGCTTCACGGACCTCCCGACGCTCGCCTGCGCGCGCGTGGCCCTCGCGGACGTCTCCGACGAGCTCGCCGGCGCGCTGCGCGATCTCGGGCGCAGCGCGGTCCCGTTCCGCCACGGCGAGCTCGTGGTCTGCAGCCGGCGCCCGGACCTCGGCCTCGTCGGCGAGCCCGTGGCCGTTGAGACGCAGCCGATCACGGACGCCTGGGCGGCGGATCGCGTGCCCCTGATCGCGCCGATCGGCCGCGACGGCGACTCACCGCGGCTGCTCAACGTCAACGCCGACGACGTCGCGAGCGCCGTCGCCGTCGCGCTCCGTGCCGACGAGCTGGCGTTCCTGTCGGACGTCCCCGGCGTCCTCGACGATGCCGGTGCGGTCCTCGCGGAGATCTCCGCCGCGGCGCCGCCGACGGCGTCCGGTGGGATGCTGCCGAAGCTCGAGGCCTGCGCCGCGGCGCTCGCCGGCGGCGTCGGCCGCGTCCGCATCGGCGCGGGCACCGAGGTGCGGCCGTGAGCCTGTCCGAGCGCGGAGAGCGCGTGATGATGGCGAACTACCCGCCGCGGCAGCTCGGCCTGGTGCGCGGCGAGGGCTGCTGGGTCTGGGACGAGGCCGGCAACCGCCACCTCGACCTGATCGCCGGCATCGCCGTCGTCACCCTCGGCCACGGCCACCCGGCGCCGACGCGGGCCCTCGTCGAGCAGTCCGCGGTGCTCGACCACGTCTCCAACCTGTACTGGACGGAGCCCGCCATCGCCCTCGCCGAGCGGCTCTGCGCGCTCGCGGGCATGCAGCGCGCCTTCTTCTGCAACTCGGGCGCCGAGGCGAACGAGGCCGCGATCAAGCTGATGCGCCGCCACGGACACGAGACGGGCGGGGCCGCCAAGCACCGCATCGTCTGCCTCGAGGGCGCCTTCCACGGCCGCACGCTCGGTGCGCTGCAGGCGACCTGGGCGCGGCCGAAGAAGATCCCGTTCGAGCCGCTGCCCGCCGGGTTCGAGCATGTCCCACGCGACGATCCCGACGCGCTCGCCGCGGCCATCGGCCCCGACACCGCCGGCGTCCTGATCGAGCCGATCCAGGGCGAGGGCGGCGTCCACGTCGTGCCCGACGCGGTGCTGCGCGCGGCCCGCGAGGCGTGCGATCGCCACGACGCCCTGCTCGTCTTCGACGAGGTGCAGACCGGGATCGGGCGGACGGGGGAGTGGTTCGCCTTCCAGCGCACCGACGTGCGCCCCGACGCCGTCGCCCTCGCGAAGGGCCTCGGCTCCGGCCTGCCGATCGGGGCGCTCCTGTCCCGCGAGCTCGCGACCGGCTTCCAGCCCGGCGACCACGGCACCACCTACGGCGGCTCGCCGGGGATCACCGCCGGCGCCCTCGCCGTCCTCGACGCGGTCGAGGCCGAGGGACTCGTCGCCAACGCGCAGGCGATGGGCGAGCGGCTCGAGCGGGGGCTGCGTGCCCTGCCCGGCGTCGTCGACGTGCGCGGGGCCGGCCTCCTGCGTGCCGTGGAACTCGCCGCCGGGGACGCCGCGGGCGTCGCCAGCGCCCTGCACGGGGAGGGCGTGCTCGTCAACGCCGTCACCGAGTCGGCGCTCCGCATCGCGCCGCCGCTCGTGATCGACGGCGACCAGGTCGACCTCGCAGTAGCCGCCCTCGCGCGCGTCCTCGCCGCCCGCGGGTAGCGCGCGGCTTGCGCGCGGCGGGCGGGTCTCGCACACTTCAGATGCCGTGAAGCGCGCCTACGACTACCTCGTCTCGTTCGGGCTCGGCTACTTCTTCGGTCTCGGGGCCCTCGCGCTCCTGCACTACCTGACCACGTGGCCGTCGAGCTACGACCAGGCGGCGTACCTCGCGCTCCTGTCGGGCGCGGGCGCGGTCGGCACCCGGCTCTACAACGAGCGTCTGAGGTCGGACGGCGGCGAGTAGTCTCCGGGGCGTGCGCAGCCTC
>JAURLF010000082.1 GCA_030831375.1 Gaiellales bacterium
CACGCGCACCCCGAGGTCGTGCGACACGCGGCGGATCACCTCGAGCATCTCGCCTCGCTGGATCGGATCGAGGCCGTTCGTCGGCTCGTCGAGGATGATCAGTTCGGGTGCGTGCACGAGCGCCTGTGCGAGCTTGACGCGCTGGCGCATGCCGAGCGAGAACGAGCCGATCACGCGCGAGCGCTCCTCCTCGAGCCCGACCGCGAACAGCACCTCCGACGCCCGGCGGATGGCATCGGCGCGCGACAGGCCGCGCAGCTCGGCGAGGTGCCGCACGAGGTCGGCCGCGGTCAGCTCGGGCGGCAGGCACTCGTGCTCAGGGGCGTAGCCGATCCGGCGGCGCACGCGGTCGCCCTCCTTGGCGGTGTCCGCCCCGAGCACCTGCACGCTGCCCTGATCGAGTCGCACGAGGCCCAGGATCGCCTTCATCAGCGTCGACTTGCCGGCGCCGTTGCGGCCGAGCAGCCCCGTGGCCGGGGCATCCACGGCGAGGTCGACGCCGTCGAGGGCGACGACGGGCCCGTAGCGGCGCACCGCGCCGCGCACCTCAATGGCCGGAGCGCCGCTCACGGGCACAGGGTACGCGGAATCGGGGATACTCCGCCGGTGGAGGCCCTCACCCCGCTCACCCTGCCCGCGTACCTCGCGGAGCACGGGGTCGTGCCCGCCGGGGCGGAGCTGGAGATCGAGGCCCTCGGCGGCGGAATCTCGAACGACGTCTGGCGCGTGCGCTGGTCCGGCGGGGGCGACGGGATCGTCGTCAAGCAGGCGCTGCCGTACCTCCGGGTCGAGGAGGTGTGGGCGTACGACGTCGGCCGCAGCGCGGTGGAGCACCGGGCGCTGTCCGCGATCGGCCGCCTGCTGGGCCCGGGCCACGCGCCGGCGGTCGTCTGGGCCGACGACGAGCGGCACGCCTTCGCGATGGAGTGTGCGCCGCCGGGCGGCGCGCCATGGAAGCAGCGGCTGCTGGCCGGCGAGATCGACATGCGCGACGCCTACCGCGCGGGCGACCTCCTGGGCCGCATCCACGCCGCCTCGGCCGCGGATCCGGACGTCGCCGCCGAGTTCGCGGACCGGGCCACCCTGATCGAGGGCCGCATCGACCCGTACCACCGCTTCACGGCCGCGCGCCACCCCGACCTCGCGCCGGCGATCGAGGCGGAGGTCGAGCGCCTGCTGGCCACGCGTCGCGCGCTCGTGCTCGGCGACTACGCCCCCAAGAACCTGCTCGCATACCCGGACCGCATGCTCGTCCTCGACGTCGAGGTGGCGCACTGGGGCGATCCGGCCTTCGACGTCGCCTTCTGCCTCAACCATCTCTGCCTGAAGGCGCTGCACCTGCCGCGCCACCGCGCGCTCCTCGTCGCCCTCGCGCGGGCGCTGCACGGCGCCTACGCCGAGGCCGCTCCCGGGCTCGCCGACGAGCCCGCGGTGGTGGCCGAGCTCGGCGTCCTGATGGTCGCGCGCGTCGACGGCAAGTCGCCCGCCGAGTACCTCGACGAGCGCTCGCAGCGTCTCGCCCGCACGATCGGCCGCTCCCTGGTCCTCGACCCGCCCGCGACGGTGATGCGGGTGCTCGAGCGCGTGGAGGTGGGGGCGTGAGCCGGATCGAGGCGGTGCGGGCGTTCGAGATCCTCGACTCGCGCGGGCGCCCGACGCTCGAGGCGGAGGTCGTGCTCGACGACGGCACCCGCGCCCGGGCGAGCGTCCCGTCCGGTGCCTCGACGGGGCGCCACGAGGCGCTCGAACTGCGCGACGGCGACGCGACGCGCTACGGCGGCCGCGGCGTGCTGCGCGCCGCGGCCAACGTCTCCGGCGAGATCGCCGAGCGCCTGCACGGGATGGAGGCGGCCGACCAGGCGGCGATCGACCGGGCGCTCGTCGAGCTCGACGGCACCCCCGAGCGCTCGCGGCTCGGCGGCAACGCGCTCCTCGCCGCCTCGACGGCCTGCGCGCGCGCCGGGGCCGCGAGCGAGGGCCTCCCGCTCTGGCGGCACCTCGGCGGAGCGCCCGACGCCCCCCTGCCGCGCCCGATGGTCAATGCGCTGTCCGGCGGCCTGCACGCGGGCCGCTCCGTGGACCTCCAGGACTACCTCGCGATCCCGCTGCGGGCGGAGACGTTCCCGCAGGCGATCGAGGACGTCGCCCGCGTCCTCGCGGCGCTCGCCATCGAGCTGCGCGAGCTCGACCGCACGCTCCTGCGCGCCGACGAGGGCGGCTTCGCCGCCTTCGGCTCGAACGAGGATGGCCTGATCATCCTGACGCGGGCGATCGAGCGGGCGGGCCTCGAGCCGGGCCGGGACATGGCGATCGGCCTCGACGTGGCCGCGAGCCACTTCGCCGCTGCCGATGGCTACCGGCTCGCGGCCGACGCCGAGGCGCTCGACGCGGCAGCCTGGGGCGAGCGGCTCGCCGACTGGACCCGCCGCTACCCGGTGGTGTCCGTCGAGGACCCCTTCGGCGAGGACGACTGGGCCGCCTGGCCGGGTCTCACGGCCGCCGTCGGAGACCACGTGCAGGTCATCGGCGACGATCTCCTCTGCACCCAGCTGGACCGGCTCGAGCGGGCGATCGACGAGGCCTCCGCCAACGCCGTGCTCGTGAAGGCCAACCAGGTGGGAACGTTGACCGAGGCCCTCGGCGTCGCCGCCCGCGCCCGCGCCGCGGGCTGGCGGGCCGTGGTCTCGGCGCGCTCCGGTGAGACGGAGGATGACTGGCTCGCCGATCTCGCCATCGCCGCTGGTCCGGCCCAGCTGAAGGTGGGATCGCTGACGCAGTCCGAGCGCCTTGCGAAGTACAACCGGCTCCTGCGCGAGAGCGCCGTCCGCGAGGACGGCGGGCGCGTCGAGCGCTGGGGGGACGCCTAGGCCCCCGCGCGGGCCCGGGAGCTCCGCGCGGGGGCGAGAGGCGGTACGTCAGGCCGCGGCGTGCGCGCGCGAGCCGGACTTGATGCCCAGCACGAGCACGATGCCGAAGCCGACCTTCGCGAGCACGTCGATCACGGCGAAGACGAGGATCTCGCCGGTCAGGCTGAGCGTGCCGGTGCCCTCGGTGCCGAGCACCCAGAGGATCGGGTAGATGAACCAGAGGACCGTGAGGATCCCCAGGAGCTTCGTGTACAGCGGCGCCATCTTCGCGTCGAGGTGCTGCTTGACCGGGCCGAACAGCGCCCACAGGACCAGCAGGAAGAAGACGCAGCTGATGACGTACCAGATCCAGCGATCATTGCTATCGCCGCGCAGCGACGCGACGAGGCCGGTCGCGATCATCAGGACGTCCGCGCCGAGCACCCAGCCGATCAGGCCGTTACGGGTGCGCGCCGCCTCGCCGCCGCCCGCGAGCGGGGCAAGTCCGACCGTGAGCAGGCCGAGCAGGA
>JAURLF010000083.1 GCA_030831375.1 Gaiellales bacterium
CCCTGCGCCGGAAGGGGTCCGTAGCTCAGTGGATAGAGCACCAGGCTTCGAACCTGGCGGTCGCACGTTCGAATCGTGCCGGGCCCGTCGTGCAGGGATTCGCCCGTCCGGGCGGAACCTGCGAACCTATGGGCATGGACGAGAAGCAGAAGCCGAGCGCGGACGCGCTGCCGCTCTCGCTCCCGCCGATCAACGTGGAGCCCCTCGACGACTGGCTGCACGTGCGCCCGAGCGTGGAGGACGAGGGCCACGGCAAGCTCGTGCTGCCCGCCACGGTGCAGATGAACCGCCTCGACCGCGTCATCGTCCTCGCGGCGGGATCCGAGGTCTCCGACCTCAACGCGGGCGATCTCGTGCTGCTCGTGCCCGGCCACGCGGTTGAGCTGCGCGACGGCACGAAGCTCGTGCAGCGCGAGTACGCGATCGCGCGCGTCCGCGACTGACGCCTCGGGTAGCGTGGGGGACGTGCTGGCCCCGCCCGACCCGAAGGACCTGCGCCTGCTCGCCGAGCATGCCGCGCGCGAGACGGGGCGGCTGCTCCTGCAGCACGCCGAGCGCGGCCTGCGCGGCCTGGACACGAAGTCGACGGCGACCGACATGGTCTCCGATGCCGACCGCGAGGCCGAGGAGCTCCTGCAGGCGATCCTGCTCGAGGCGCGCCCGCTCGATGGCCTGCTCGGCGAGGAGGGCGCGGGCGTCGAGGGCGTGACGGGCCTGCGCTGGGTGGTCGACCCGCTCGACGGCACGACCAACTTCGTCTTCGGCTACCCGCAGTGGGCGGTGTCCGTCGCCGTCGAGGACGACCAGGGGCCCCTGGCGGGGGCGATCTTCGACCCGAGCCGCGGCGAGCTCTTTTCCGCGCACCGCAAGGGCGGCGCGACCCTCGACGGGCGCCGCATCCACGTCCGCGCCACCACGGAGCTCGGCCAGGCGCTGGTGGCCACCGGCTTCGGCTACGCGTCGAAGCGGCGCGCCGCGCAGGCCGAGCAGGTCGCGCGCGTGATCGGCTCGATCCGCGACATCCGCCGCGGCGGCGCCGCCGCGATCGACCTCGCCTGGGTCGCCTGCGGCCGCCTCGACGGCTACTGGGAGACGGGGCTCAACCCGTGGGACTGGAGCGCCGGCTCGCTGTTGGTTGTCGAGGCGGGCGGGCGGTGGTCGTGCGCGCCGGGGCCGCTTGGCGCCGATCAGGCGGTCGCCGCGTGTCCCGGCGTCTACGAGCACCTGTCGGCCCTCGTCGCCTAGGCCTCAGCGCTCGCCCGGCCCCGGGTGGCGCCGCCACGGCCCGCGCCGTAGGACGGGCGGCAGGGTCTGCCAGAGCCGGCCGCGCGGGTGCGCGCGCAGATCGTCCTGCGTCTCGGGCGGCCGCCGCTGCACGTGCGCGAAGTTGATCGGCGGGTGGTGCGTGTCGCGATGCTCGGGGTCCCGCATGGCGGCCTCCTCGGTCGACGCCCCGCACCGTACGGCGCCGCCCCGGGCCGGGGACCGGGACGCGCCACAGGCCGGGCGCGGGCGCTCCACCGGGAGGGTGCGGGCCATCCGTGGCGTATGGTGTGAGCACGGGCCGCGCCGTTCGCGGCCCATCGCGGGACGTGCTGCCGAGTCCGGTCGCGCGTCATGACTCGGAAGGACGACATGCGATTCGAAGACTTCGATCTCCGCCCGGAGATCCTCAGGGCCCTCGCCGACCTCGGCTACGAGGAGCCCACCCCGATCCAGCAGGGCACGATGGACGCCCTCCTGCGGGACAAGGACATGATCGGCCAGGCCCAGACGGGGTCCGGCAAGACGGCCGCGTTCATGCTGCCGATCCTCGACCGCGTCGAGGAGGACTCGAAGGACCTGCAGGCGCTGGTGCTGTGCCCGACGCGCGAGCTCGCGCTGCAGGTCGCCGACGCGTCCCGCTCGTTCGCGAAGTACCTCGACGGCGTCGAGGTGGTGCCCGTCTACGGCGGCGCGCCGATCGTCGACCAGATCGCGGCGCTCGGCCGCGGCGGCCAGATCGTGGTCGGCACGCCCGGCCGCGTCCTCGACCTGATGCGGCGCGGCAAGATGCTGCTCGCCGACTGCCGTATGGTCGTCCTCGACGAGGCCGACGAGATGCTCTCGATGGGCTTCATCGACGACGTCAAGGACATCCTCAAGGCGACGCCGTGGGGCAAGCAGACGGCGCTCTTCTCCGCCACGATGCCGGACCCGATCACGCGCCTCGCCGAGGACGAGCTGCACGCGCCCGAGCACGTCAAGATCGCCTCCAAGGAGATCACGGTCGACACGATCGAGCAGCGCGTCGCCTTCTGCGAGCCGAAGGACAAGCTCGATCTGCTCGAGCGCTTCATCCAGGAGACGCAGCCCCGCTGCGCGATCGTCTTCGCGCGCACGAAGATCGGCACCCAGCGCCTCGCCGACGACCTCAAGCGGCGCGGACACAAGGTGCGCGCGCTGCACGGCGACATGAGCCAGGGCTCGCGCGACTCCGTGATGATCGCGTTCCGCAACCAGCGCGTGCCCATCCTGGTGGCGACCGACGTCGCGGCACGCGGCCTCGACGTCAGCCACGTCACCCACGTCGTCAACTACGAGCTGCCCGACGAGGCCGAGGTCTACGTGCACCGCATCGGCCGCACCGGCCGCGTCGGCCGTGAGGGCTTCGCGATCAGCTTCGTCTCGAACAAGGAGCGCTTCAAGCTCGACCAGGTCGAGGCGCTCCTGAAGCGCAAGATCCAGGTCTGGGGCGAGGATGCGCCCGCACCGGCGGCCCCGGCCGCCGACGCCGGCCTCTCGGTCGACGACGCGGCGGCCGCGGAGCCGAGCGGGCATGCGCCCGCCGCGGGCGACGGGGCGACCATCGACGGCGAGCAGCCGAAGCGCAAGCGCCGCCGGCGCGGCGGCCGCGGCCGCGGCAAGGGCGGCGAGGGCGGGGGCGGGCAGCCGCCGGCGCCCGTCGCGGCCGAGTAGCCCCCGGCTAGCCGACCGGCGGCCGTCGCTCGAACACCGTGCGCGC
Source organism: Gaiellales bacterium (assembly GCA_030831375.1). Classification (GTDB taxonomy): domain Bacteria; phylum Actinomycetota; class Thermoleophilia; order Gaiellales; family F1-60-MAGs149; genus F1-60-MAGs149. Next base: position 3,005 of record JAURLF010000083.1, read on the forward strand.
CAGCACGCGCGCGAACAGGGGCGCCCGGAAGCCGAGCACGCCGAGCACGCCGATCGAGATGCCGACCGAGCCGAGCACGACGAGCCACTCGGCGAGATCGGGCGGCGTGATCAGGAAGAAGTCGCGCACGAACGGGAGCGCGAAGGCGAGCACGAGCCCGCCGAGCAGGACGGCCATCAGGACGCCGACGCCCCAGGCGCGCACCTGCGACTGCTCGACGGCCTCGTCCTCGAGCAGGAGGATCAGGTAGATCCCGACGAGGATCAGCACGAGCAGCGCCGCGGAGCGCGCGTCCTCGAGGGTGCGGCCGGGCAGGGCGCGCGTGATGCCGTAGGCGGCGAGCACGCCGAGCGCGGAGACGACGCCGCCGGGCACGCTGAAGCGCAGGAGGTCGCGGAGGAACGGCACCTGCGTGGGTCGGCCCACGCTCGGTGCGAGCGCGAGCACGAAGGCGGGGATGCCGACGGTGAAGGCGCCGGCGAGGGACAGGTGGCGCGGGAGCAGGGGGTAGGCGGCACCCGACAGGCCGATGGTCAGGATCAGGGTCGAGGCGAAGGCGCTCTTGACCACGAACAGCTTCGCCACGCGACGGATGTTGGCGAGGATCCGCCGGCCCTCGGCGACGCCGGCGGGCAGGCTCGAGAAGGCGCCGTCGATCAGCACGATGTCCGAGACGCCCTTGGCGATCTGCGAGCCCGAGCCGAGCGCGATGGAGATGCGCGCGAGCTTCATGGCGGGCACGTCGTTGACGCCGTCGCCGATCATCGCC
>JAURLF010000084.1 GCA_030831375.1 Gaiellales bacterium
CCACGCGCGAGACCGTCATCCTCGAGGACCTTTCGCAGCGCCACGACCTGCCGCGCGCGTCCGTGACGGCGTTTCTGCAGGGCATGCGCGACGACCTGTCCGCGCCGGACATCCGCACGGAGGCCGCCCTCGACGTCTACTGCTACCGCGTCGCCGGCTGCGTGGGCGAGATGATGGCGTCGATCCTCGGCGTCTGGAAGGACGAGGCGTGGGGGGCGGCGCGGGCGATGGGCAACGCGATGCAGCGCACGAACATCCTCCGCGACGTCGACGAGGACCTGATGAACGGCCGCGTGTACCTCGCCGCCGACACCCTCGCCGCCTTCGGGGTCGCTGACCTCGCGACCCAGGACCGCACCGAGCTGTACCGCGACCAGATCGCGCGCGCCGACGCGCTCTACGAGCAGGGCTTCGCCGGCGTGCCGTGGCTGACCCACGGCCGCCGCAGCGTCGCCGCCGCCGGCTCCATGTACCGCGAGATCCTGCGCGAGATCGAGCGCTCCGGCTACGGCGCCGCGCGGGGCCGCGCCGTCGTCTCGCGCCCGCGCAAGGCCGCGATCGTCGCCCGCACCTTCATCCTGCCGGGGCGGGCCGCGTGAGCGCCCCGTCCGCCTTCCCCGGCACCGTCGCGACGGTGCGGCGCTCGCTCGAGCGCACGTTCGTCGAGGAGGACCCGCGCGACGCCGCCTGGCGCGGGAAGGTCGGCAACGAGCGCACGTCGGTGCGCGTCGACGTCGTGCCCGATCCGGGCGACGCCGCCCAGCCGCTCGTGATCGCAAGCGCCGAGGTGCTGCCCGTGCCGCGCTTCACCGGCCCGCTCGCGCGGGCCGTGGTGCTCGAGCACGACGGCTTCGTGCTCGGGCGGATGCGTCACGACGGGCAGGCCCTCGTCGCCGAGCAGGCGGTGCTCGGCGGGCACACGCTGCACCAGGACGAGATGACCGTCGCCGTCTGGACCACCGGCTGGATCGCCGCCAACGAGGGCGCGCGCCTGCAGCTGCGGGTCGGGGGGATGGACCCGGGCGAGCCGCGCGAGCCCGAGGTCGACGTGCGACGCGGCGCGGAGGAGCGCGTGCAGGTCGTGCGCGAGCGCACCGCCCGCTGGCTGGAGCCGCGCGGCTTCATCGACGACCCCGTCTGGGGGCTGCACGGCCCGGCCGGCTCGACGCGGGTCTTCGTGTCCGTGATGCACCACCTGGAGCGCTCGACGGCCGTGGTCGCGGCGGCCCCCGTGGTGATCGACTGCGACCTCACCGACGAGCTCGCGCTCGAGGCGTGCGCGATCGCGGCCGAGACGACGGTGGGGCGCTTCGCCTACACGCCGGAGCGCCGCGAGCTGTGGTTCGAGCACGCCATCGTCGGCGACGACCTGCAGGAGCAGGAGCTCGCGCATGCCCTCGACGCGGTCGCCACCACGGCGGACGGGGTCGACGAGCGCCTCGCGGCCGCCCACGGCGGGCGCCGCTACCTCGACCTGGCCTGAGCGCCTACGTCGGCGCCTTCGTGGGCTGCAGCGCGAGCGGGTCGACGACGTCGGTCACCTCGTAGGCGACCGCCCGGGTCGGCCCCTCCTCGGTGTCGGTCACGAAGCCGCTCGGCGACACGCAGACGCGCAGGTCGCCGATGCCCGGCGAGGTGCCGGTCAAACACGACGCGTCGACGCCGCCGGCGCGCGCCTCCACCTCGAGGTTGGCGTCGGGGGCGGCCGTCACGCGCGTCGCGATCTGCCGCACACGGTCCTCGCCGACCAGCAGCGCGGCGGTCGCCAGCGCGCTCGAGCCCGCGTCGTCCTTGTCCTCGTTCCGGCAGCGCGCCTCCCCGGCGCCCTCCGTCACGCAGACCCACAGGATCGAGGCCTCCTCGAGGTCGACGCCGACCCGCACCGTGCGGTCGTCGCGGCTGACGGCGACGACGCCGGCGGTGCCCGCGCGGATCACGACGAGCTCGCCGGCCTGCCCGTCGAGCATCGTCTCGTAGGCGACCTTGCCGTCCGGGTGCTGGGCCGCGAGGTCGAGCAGGCCCTGCGGGTCCTCCGCGGGGAACACCGCCCGCGACGGCTCGACGGGCTCGTCCCTCCCGTCGCCCGGGTCCTCGAACGGCGAGATCGTAACCGCGTTCTCGCCCGTGGCGGGCGGGGGCGGCTCGACCGCCGTGTCGGGCGGCTCCGTTCGCGTCGTGCCGCAGCCCGCGACGACGAGGCAGGCCAGGGCGAGCGTGGCGATCCGGCCGGGTCCCCTCACGGTGCCCATCCTATCCCGCGGCCCCGGCGGCTCCCGGGGCGGTACGCTGCCCCGCATGGACGACGCGATCGGCCTCGAGGACCTGCAGGCGGCGGTGCACGCCGCCTACCACGAGGACCGCGAGCCCGTGGCCATCCGCCTGCATCCGGCGACCCTGATCCATGTCTCCGACCCGGCGCTCGGCCTCGACCCGCTCGGCGCCTCCGAGCTCGACGCCTTCGACGGGCTGCCGATCGAGATCGACCCGCTCGTCGCGGTGGGCGCGGTGGCGATCCGCGAGCGCGCGGCCGATGGCGACGCCCCCGGCTACGGCGACGACGAGCCCGACCTCGACCCCTAGCCCGCGAGGCCGGCCGCGAGCGGCACGAGGTCCTCGAGGTCGGCGGGCGAGCCGTCGCCGATCCCGAACATCCCCGCCAGCATCCCGACGACGCCCTCCGGGGTCGCGCCGTGCTCGGCGTGGTCGCGCAGGGTGATCGCGCCGTGGCGCTTCGCGAGCCGCGCTCCGTCGGGGCCGAGCATCAGCGGCACGTGCCCGTAGTCGGGCGGCTCGAGCTCGAGCAGGCGCATGATCACGCGCTGGAAGGCGGCCGAGGCGAGCAGGTCCTCACCGCGCACGACGTGCGTCATCCGCGGCTGCGCGTCGTCGACGGCGCAGGCCAGCTGGTAGCCGATCACGCCGTCGGAGCGCACGAGCACGAGGTCGCCGGCCTCGGCCTGCACGTCGATCCCGACGTCACCGTGGACGAAGTCGCGGAAGCGCTCCACGCCGGGCGGCGTGCGCAGGCGCAGGCTGTGGCGCTCGCCCGCCGCGACGCGCGCCATGGCCTCGGCGGGGTCGAGCCCGCGGCAGGTGCCCGGGTAGACGGGGCCCGCGTCGCCGTGCGGCGCCGACGCCGCGGCGCGGATCTCGGCCCGCGAGCAGAAGCAGGGGTACGCGAGGCCGTCGGCGACGAGGCGGTCCGCGGCCGCGCGGTACTCGTCGACGCGCTCCGACTGGCGCTCGGGCGGGCCGTCCCAGGTCAGGCCGAGCCAGGCGAGGTCCTCGAGCTGGCGGCCCTCCCACTCGACGGAGCAGCGGTCGACGTCGAGGTCGTCGACGCGCAGCAGGATGCGGCCGCCCGTCGCCCGGGCGTGCAGCCACGCGATGATCGCGGTGCGCAGGTTGCCGAGGTGCAGGTCGCCGCTCGGCGTGGGGGCGTAGCGGCCGCGGGTCACCCGCGGATTATCGGGTCATACTGCGCGCCGTGAGCCGCGTCTACTCCACCGAGGACGGCGACCTGCGCAGGGGCGCGGGGCGCCGGCGGCGCCGGGACGCACCCGCGCCGGGCGCCGCACAGGGCCATCCCGACGACGGCGTCGTGCGGGTCGAGCGCCGCCGCGGCGGCCGTGGCGGCGGCTGGGTGACCCTCGTGACCGGGCTGCCGGGCGACCCGCGCACGCAGCTGAAGGACCTCAAGCGCCTCGTCGGGGCGGGCGGCGCCGTGCGCGGCACCGCCGTGGAGATCCAGGGCGACCACGCCGAGAAGCTGATCGGCCACCTCGAGGCGCAGGGCCTCAGGGTGCGCCGGGTAGGCGGCTGAGCAGCGCGTCGCGGTCGGCCGCTGCGATGCCGGGCTGTCCGTCATCGCCGAGCCTGCGCACGTCCTCGCGGCCGTGCTCGTGGAAGTCGGAGCCGGGCGTGACGAGCAGGCCGTGGCGGCGGGCGAGGGCCGTGTACGCCGCCTGCTCATCGGGCCCCTGGTCGCCACGGTGCGCCTCGAGCGCCCCGAGCCCGGCCGCGGCGAAACGCGCGACCGCGCGGTCGAGGTCGTCGCCGTCGAGGCCGAGCGAGTACGGGTGGGCGAGCGAGACGAGGGCGCCGTGGCCGACCGCGATCGCGATCGCCTCCTCCGGCTCGAGCCTGCCGCTCGGGATATAGGCCGGGCAGC
>JAURLF010000085.1 GCA_030831375.1 Gaiellales bacterium
CGCCGCCCGCGGCCACGCGGTCGAGCCGGACGGCGGCTGGGACGCCGGGCTCGAACGGGCCCTGGCCGCCTGGGTCTTCGACGAGAACCTCGACGGGCGCTGGGCCGGCGGCGACCGCGTCGACCCGGTCGTGCTGGCGCTCCTACTCGGCTAGACGATCTTCAACGGCTTGCGGATGCGCTGCACGGGGTCCTGCGTGCGCATCGCGTGCAGCCGCTCGGCGAGCGCGCGGATCGCCTGGGCGGCGGGCGCGTCGGGCTGCGAGACCGTGAAGGGGACGCCGATGTCGCCGCCCTCGCGCAGCGCGGGCTCGAGCGGGATCTGCGCGAGCAGCGGCACGTCGAGGTGCTCCGCGAGCGACGCGCCGCCGCCTTCGCCGAACAGGTGGTCGTGCTCGCCGCAGGACGGGCAGACGCGGTACGCCATGTTCTCGATCACGCCGACGACGCGCATGTTGACGCGCTCGGAGACGGCGGCAGCCCGCTCGGCGACGCGCTGGGCGGCGGCCTGCGGGGTGGTCACGACGACGGCCTCGCTGCTGGGCAGGAGGCTGCCGAGCGAGATCGCGACGTCGCCCGTGCCCGGGGGCATGTCGATCAGGAGCACGTCGAGCTCGCCCCAGTGCACGTCGGAGAGGAACTGCTGCATCGCCTTGTGCAGCATCGGACCGCGCCAGAGGACGGCGCCGCCCTCGTCCATGAAGTAGCCGATCGAGATCGTCTTGAGGCCGTGGGCGACGGGCGGCACGATCATGCTGTCGACGGTCACGGGGCGCTGATGGATGCCGAGCATGCCCGGCACGGAGAAGCCGTAGATGTCGGCGTCGATCACGCCGACCTCGAGGCCCATCTGCTGGAAGGCGATCGCGAGGTTGACCGTCAGCGACGACTTGCCGACGCCGCCCTTGCCCGACGCGATGGCGATGATGCGCGTCCTCGGGGAGACGGACAGCTCGCCGGCGGGCTGCGGCGGCCGGCCGCCGCGCAGGCGCGTCGCCAGCTGGGCGCGCTCGTCCTCGGTCATGCTCGTGAAATCGACGCGCACGGAGGTCACGCCCTCCACCGATCCGACCTCGCGGCGCACATCCTGGTCGATCGTGGCCTTGAGCGGGCAGCCGGGGATCGTGAGTGCGACGCCGACGGCGACGTCACCGGCGTCGCCGATCGCGATCTGCCGCACCATCTGCAGCGTGACGAGGTCCTGCTTGAGCTCGGGATCGATGACCCGGGTCAGCGCCTCGCGCACCTGCTCCTCGGTGATCGCCATGGCCGAAGGCTACCCGTTCGCGGGCTGCGGGCCGTCGAGGGTCCGGATCACGAGGCCGTCGAGGGTCTTGGGGTAGAAGTACGTGCTCTTCTGCGGCATCACGTCGCCCGCCAGCGCCACGGCCTCGACCTCGCGCACGCTCGGGGCGCGCAGAATGAAGGCGACGTCGCCCGACTCCTCGACCTTGGCGGCCGCGTCGTCCGAATACGCGGTGTAGCGGATGCGGTCGGTCGTGGCCACCACGTCGGCGGTCAGCCCGAGCAGGGGCCCGAGGATGCGGTCCTGCAGCAGCACGGCGTCGATCCGCTCGAGCGGCGTCGCCGCGCGCTCGCCGGGCGGCGCGGAGACGAGCAGCGGCGGATGGTCGCGGCGCACGAGGCCGAAGACGCCATGGTCGTGGGGGATCGGCGCCATCGCCTGCTCCAGCTGGACGACGCCGTCGCCGGCCTCGCGGACCTCGAAGCCGGCCGCGGTGAGGCGCTCCGGGAGCGTCTCCTGGTCAGCGGGCGCGATGCCCCCGACGATGCGGTGGATCGGGAAGATCACGAGGCCCGGGCTGGCCCCGTTCGTGAGGTACATCATCATCGCGTTCGCCGAGGGGTCCTCGGGGTGCTGGTCGCGGTAGGCGAGCGCCGTCGCGTAGCGGTGGTGGCCGTCGGCGATCAAGAGGCGGCGACCGGAGAGCGTCGCGTGGATGCGGTCCGTGATGTCGGACTCGGGGACGCGCCACAGGCGCAGGTGCGTGCCGTGGTCGTCGGTCAGGTCGATCACCGGCGTCGGCTCGGAGCCGGCGCGCAGCGCCGCGTCGATCTCGCCGTCGGGGTCGTCGTACGTGACGAGGATGGGGGAGGGCTGCGCGTGCGTGGTGCGCAGGAGCTGCAGGCGGTCCTCGACGATGCTCGGCATCGTGCGCTCGTGAGGCAGGATCGTGCCGTCGCCGGCGGGCAGGCCGACGAGCGCGATCATCCCCTGGCGGACGCGCTGCACGCCGTCGGGGCCGGTGAACGTCTCCTCGGTGCGGTACAGGCAGGGCGCCTCCTCCTGCAGCAGCGTCCCGTCCTCGCGCCACTCGTCGAGCAGCCGCCGCGCGTTCTCCGCCCGTCCGACGTCGGGCAGGATCAGGCGCACGACGTTGCGGTTCGAGCGCGCCACGAGCCGCATCCGGTCGGCCATCGTGATCACGTCGTACGGCGGCGCCACCACCGAGAACGCGGGGTGGCGGGCCGGGTCGTAGCGCAGGCCGCGGAACGGGCGCACGTGGAGGGGCTCGGCGGGAGTGCCCATCGGGCCCGCCATGGTATCGGCGCTCGCCCTTCCGCCCTGCCACCCGCCTAGACTCACGGCATGGCCGCCGACGCCCGCACGTCCGTCTCGGAGCTGGTCGAGGGCCAGCTGGTGGACTCCACCTTCGCGGTCCTGCGCAAGGACCGCCGCCGCACGCGCACGGGCAGTCCGTACCTCGCCCTCGAACTCGCCGACCGCACAGGCCGGGTGCGCGCCACCGTCTTCGACGACGCGCCGATCCTCGACGGCCGCTTCGACGCCGGCGACGTCGTGCGCGTCCTCGGCTCCGTCGAGTCGTTCCGGGGTCGGCCGCAGATCGTCGTGCGCTCCGTGGAGCGGGTCGAGGCGGACGCCGACGCGCTCGACTTCGTACCGGGCGCGCGCCGCGACGTCGACGACCTCGAGGGGTTCCTCGAGTTCCTCGCCGAGGAGATCCCGGACCCGGCGCTGCGCGACCTGACCCGGGCGGTGCTCGCCGACGAGGCGCTGCGGATCGCGTTCCGGGCCGCGCCGATGAGCGTCGAGCACCACCACGCCTACGCCGGCGGCGCCATCCAGCACACGGTCGCGGTGGCCACGGCCTGCCGTGAGCTCGCGCTCCTGCACCCGCGTCTCGACCCGTCCGTGGTCGGCGCCGCGAGCCTGCTCTTCGCCGTCGGCGCCGCCGACGCCTTTGTGCCGGGGCCCGTCCTGCAGCAATCTGAGGAGGGCCGCCTGCTCGGCATCGCACGGCTGTCGGCGCGTCGCGTCGAGCGGGCCGCGGACGCGCTCGGCACGCCCCGCGAGCGCGTCGTGGCCGTCCTGCACTGCATCGACGCGGACCAGGCGCGCACGCCGGAGGCGGCGTGCCTGCACGGCGCGGTCGCCCTCGACGCGGTGGTCAGCACGGCCCTGGCGCGCGACGCGGGCCGGGCCGCGCGGGCTGGGTAGACTGCCCCGCGTGCGCATCGCGCTCGCCCAGCTGAACCCGACGGTGGGGGACCTCGCCGGCAACGCGGATCTGGTCGCGGCCGCGGCGGCGCGGGCGGCGGAGCTGGGGGCCGATCTCGTGGTGGCGCCGGAGCTGGTGGTCAGCGGCTACCCGCCGGAGGACCTCGTGCTTCGCCCGGGGTTCGTGCGCGACTGCGAGGCGGCCGTCATCGCGCTCGCGGGCCGGGTGTCGGTGCCGGTGGTGGTGGGCGCGCCGTGGGGTGGGCCGGACGGCGTGCGCAACAGCGCGTATGTCCTGGCCGACGGCCGGGTGGTGGCGCGCTACGACAAGATGGCGCTGCCGAACTACAGCGTGTTCGACGAGCAGCGCACGTTCCGACCGGGCGATGGGCCGCTCCTGGTCAGCGTCGGCGAGGCGCTCGTCGGGATCACGATCTGCGAGGACATCTGGGTCCAGGATGGCCCGGCGCACGCCGCGGCGCGTGGCGGGGCATCGCTCGTGGTCAACCTGTCGGCGTCGCCGTACCACCTCGGCAAGGGCGCCCAGCGCGACGGCCTCGTGCAGGAGTTCGCGCGCCAGGAGGGCTGTGCCGTCGCCTACGCGAACCTCGTCGGCGGACAGGACGAGCTGCTCTTCGACGGGCGCAGCCTCGTGCACGACGCGTCCGGCGCGCTCGTCGCGCGCGGCGCCTTCTGCGCGGAGGACCTCGTCGTCTGCGACCTCGACCTGCCGAGCGGGCGCGGCGCGGGCGCGATCGCGATCGCCGCCGACCTCCCGCTCGCCGGGCCCTCGAAGAGGATCGCGCCCGTCGTGGCGCCCCTGCCGGCGTCGGAGCTCGACGAGCTGTGGCGGGTGCTGGTCCTGGGGCTTCGTGACTACGTCGGCAAGAACGGCTTTCCCGGGGTGCTTCTGGGGGTGTCGGGTGGGATCGATTCGGCGCTCGTGGCGGCGCTGGCGGCGGATGCTCTGGGGGCGGATCGGGTGCAGGCGGTGTCGATGCCGACCAGGTTCAACGTGGCGGAGACGCGGTCGGATGCGCGGGTGGTGGCGGAGAACCTGGGGGTGGGGTTCCGGGAGCTGCCGATCGAGGATCTGCGGGTGGCGTTCCATGAGCTCTTGCCGGAGGTGGACGGTCTGGCGGGGGAGAATCTGCAGGCGCGGCTGCGCGGAGTGATCCTGATGAGCCTGTCGAACCAGCATGGGTTGCTGGTCCTGACGACGGGGAACAAGTCGGAGGTCGCGACGGGGTATTCGACGTTGTACGGGGATTCGGTGGGGGGCTTCGCGCCGATCAAGGACGTGCCGAAGACGCTGGTGCATGCGCTGTCGCGGTACCTCAACGAGCGCGAGGGGCGGGAGGTGATCCCGTGGTCGACGATCGAGCGGCCGCCGACGGCGGAGCTCAGGGAGGGGCAGCGTGACGACCAGTCGCTGCCGCCGTACGAGCTCTTGGATCCGGTGCTGCACGCGTACATCGAGGAGCGGATGGGGCCGCACGAGATCGCCGCGGCGGGGCTGTGCGATCTGGAGCTGGCGCTGCGCGTCGCGGGCCTCGTCGACCGCGCCGAGTACAAGCGCCGGCAGGGCGCGCCCGGGTTGAAGGTGCACCCGATCGCGTTCGGCCGGGACCGCCGCATGCCGATCACGAACCGCTACCGCGAGGAGCCCTGATGCTGATCCATCGCACCACCGACCCGAACTGGGTCGCCAACGCCTACGTCGTCGCCCGCGAGGACGGCGGCCCCGCGATCTGGATCGACGGCAACGGCGACCACGACGACCTGCACCGCTTCGTCGAGGAGCACGGGCTCTGCGTCGAGGGGATCCTGCTGACCCACCACCACGCCGACCACATCGAGGGCCTCGACGCGGTCCGTGAGCGCTACGGCGCGCCCGTCCACGCGAGCGCCCGCACGGCCGAGCTGATCCGGGCGGACGGCGCCTACACGGGCCCGATCGAGGAGGAGCTCGCCGAGGACGCCGCGTTCGAGCTCGCCGGGATGGCGGTGCGCTGCATCCCCACTCCGGGTCACGCCGGCGGCCACCTCGCGTACCTCGTCGACGGCACGGACGTCTTCACCGGCGACGTCCTCTTCGAGGGCACCGTCGGCGGCACGCGCGCGCCGGGCCACACCGACCTCGCCGACTTGAAGGCGTCGCTCGGGCGGCTGCTCGAGCTGCCCGACGAGACGACGGTCCACCCCGGGCACACCACGCCGACCACGATCGGCGCGGAGCGCGCCACGAACCCGTTCGTGCGGCACTTCCGCGGCGAGGACGCATCGCTCGAGGAGCCCGTCACCGCCTGGGGCGAGCCCGCCACCCTGCTCGTCTGGGGGCCCGACTACGACGGCACGCACAAGGCCCTCGTGCGCTGGGCGGACGGATCCGAGGACATCGTCGGCGGCAGCCGCGTCGAACGCGGCTGAGCCGGCCGTTCCACCGAGTGGGAGCGCACGGCCGCGGGGTCCGCGGACCGCGGCGAAGGCGCTGAACGGCAGACGATTGCCGGCTATGGTTCTGAAAGCGAACATGCGCATGCGCCGCGCCCGCCGACGCCACGGCCGAGAGCGGGCCGGCACCCAGCAGGGCCCCGTCGTCCGCGACGGCGGCTGAGACAGGACCACAGGAGGACGACAGATGGCAACCGACGCGACGTGCCCGGTCACGGGCGGGGGGCCCTGGCGCCCGGTCGAGGGGCGCACGAACCGCGACTGGTGGCCCAACCAGCTCGACCTCGGCCCGCTGCGGCTGAACGCGCCCGCCTCTGACCCGATGGGCGACGGCTTCGACTGCGCCGACGAGTTCGAGGCCCTCGACTACGACGCGGTCAAGGCGGACCTCGAGCAGCTGATGACGGACTCGCAGGAGTGGTGGCCGGCCGACTACGGCCACTACGGCGGGCTCTTCATCCGCATGACCTGGCACGCCGCTGGCACGTACCGCATCTGGGACGGCCGCGGCGGCGCCGGCACCGGCATGCAGCGCTTCGCGCCGCTCAACAGCTGGCCGGACAACGGCAACCTCGACAAGGCGCGGCGCCTGCTCTGGCCGATCAAGCAGAAGTACGGCCGCCGGCTGTCGTGGGCGGACCTGCTCGTCCTCGCCGGCAACGTCGCGCTCGAGTCGATGGGCTTCAAGACGTTCGGCTTCGGCGGTGGCCGCGCCGACGTC
>JAURLF010000086.1 GCA_030831375.1 Gaiellales bacterium
AAGAACACGTACCTGACGAATGAGCAAACCGTCGAGCGCAAAGTCCGCGAGGCCTCCCTGGCCTGGCAGCTCGAGCAGCGCTGGTCGAAGGACCGCATCCTCACCGCCTACCTGAACACCGTCTACTTCGGCCACAACACGTACGGCGTCGAGGAGGCCTCGAAGTTCTACTTCAACACCACCGCCAACGCCCTCGACCCGGCCGACTCGGCGCTGCTTGCAGCCATCCTCAAGTCGCCGTCGACGTACGACCCGCTGCAGAACCCCGAGGTGGCCCTCGCGCGCCGCAACATCGTGCTCGACCAGATGGCCGACCAGGGCCTCCTCGACCCGGAAGCCGCGGAGATCGAGAAGAGCCGGCGCCTCCTGCCCCTGTCGCGCGAGGAGATGCGCGAGCCGGGCACCGCCTACCCCTACTGGGTCCAGTTCATCACCGAGCAACTGGTCAACCGCTACGGCACCGGCCAGACGTTCGGCGGCGGCCTGAAGGTGTTGACCTCGCTCGACGCCCGCGAGCAGCGCATCGCGGAGACGGCGCTGGCCCGCACGCTCCCGAAGCCGGGACCACAGGGAGCGATCGTCTCGATCGAGCCGGAGACGGGGCAGGTCAAGGCGATGGCGGGCGGCAAGCCGTACTCGATCAAGCACCAGTTCAACGTGCCCGCAAACGCCCACCGCCAGCCCGGCTCGGCCTTCAAGCCGTTCGTCTACCTCGCGGCGCTGGAGGAGGGCATCCGCCCGTCGACGGTGTTCCGCTCCAAGAAGGTCCTCTACGACCTCGGCGGGGATCAGTTCTGGTACGTCCGGAACTCCGAGAACGACTACGGCGACGACCTCTCGATCCCGCAGGCGATGGTGGTCTCCGACAACACCGTGTTCGCGCAGCTGACGTGGCTGGTCAAGCCCGCGCCGATCGCGGACGTCGCGCGACGCCTCGGCATCACGACGCCGATCGACGACGGCCAGCCCGCGATCGGCCTCGGCGGCCTGTTCATCGGCGTGACGCCGCTCGAGATGGCCCAGGCGTACGCCACGATCTCGAACGAGGGGCGCCGCACCGGCGGCTCGCTGCTGTTCCACACGCCGGACGCGGGCATCGAGGACCCGTCGCTCGACCCGATCTCGATCATCAGCATCGAGTTCCCCGATGGCTCCAAGGTCGTCAATGCGCCGCGCGTCGTCGAGGCCGTCAGCCGCGAAGACGCGCTGACCGTGATCGACTCGATGCGGGGAGTGATCACCGATGGCACCGGCCAGAACGCCCGCATCGGGCGGCCGGCGGCCGGCAAGACCGGCACCACCACCGACTACAAGGACGCCTGGTTCGTCGGCATGACGCCGCAGCGTGCCGTCTCCACCTGGGTCGGGTACGAGAACCCCGCCCTGCCGATGACACGCGGCTACAACGGCACGCCCGTCTACGGCGGCACCTACCCCGCGATCATGTGGTCGACCTTCATGAAGGCGGCGCTGCGCAACCAGCCCGCCGAGGACTGGCCGTACCCGGAGGGCGTCCCGTCGGAGCCCATCTCCATCGACCCGGCGACGGGCCTGCGCGTCAGCCCCGACTGCGAGTACGCCGAGGTGATCGTGTGGGCGCTCGACCGGCTGCCGCAGGAGGTGCTGCCGTGCGAGGCCGACCTCGTCCCGGTCCCCGACTTCACGTCCTCGACGAAGCGCCGCGCCAACAGCCTCTCCACCGGCTCCGGCCTCCTCCTGCGCTACGAGTACCGCCCCGCCGAGCCGTTCGAGAGACCCGGCACCGTCGTCGCGCAGTCCCCCGCCCCGCTCAGCGCCGTCGAGCCCGGCACCGTCGTCACCCTCGCGATCGCCCGTCGCGTCCCGAACGTCCTCGTCCCCGGCGTGATCGCGACGGACGATGCGCCGAGCACCGCGGAGACGGCAATCGCACGCCTGCAGGCGGCCGGCTTCCGCGTCGTCGTCCAGGATCAGCAGGACGCCCGCGGCCTGCCGATCGGCTCCGTGGTGTCGCAGGATCCCGGCGCGGGCGAGCTCGCACCCCGCGACTCCGTCATCACGATCTGGGCCAGCGGCGACTACGCGGGCACGCTCGTGCCGCAGGTCGTGGGCCGCACGTTCGCGGAGGCCGAGCCGCTGTTCGACCAGGCGGGGCTGATCCCGCAGGGCGTGAACGCCGACGGGGCGCTGCTTCCGCAGGACAAGGTCTTCCGCGTCGAGCCGTCCAGCGGCAGCAAGGTGCCGCCCGGCACCGCGGTGACGCTGTTCGTCTCCCCGTTCTAGCGGCGCACGGCGGCCGACAGGACGCGGGCCCGCACGAGCCGCGAGCCGCGCAGCTCGGTCTTCGCCCACACCAGGCGGCGGCCGCCGAAACTCGGGTCCGACAGGCGCCCGCGGGAGCGCGCGACCGCGGTCACGCGCTGCTTGGCGCCGCTGGCCAGGTCGAACACCCAGATCGCGTCGCGTGACCCGCCGCGGCCCTCCCGAAGGCGCGCCGCAACGCGGGTGCCGGTGACGGACGGGCGCATCGCCTCGAGCGGACCGCCGCGCCTGAACGGCGTCGATGCGGCAATCGCGCGGCGCGTCCCATCGACGCCGATCGCGACCAGCTCGACGGCATAGCGGCCGCGCACGACGCGGCGGCTGACCGCGACGACGGTGCCGTCATCCATCAGCGCTGGCTGGGCGAGCTGCGCGCCGCCGGCCGGCTCCTCGGCCCGCACTGCGACCTCACCCGTGATGGCCCGCACGACGATCGCGCTGCCGCCGTCAGGGCGGCGCACCGACCAGGCGATGCCCGCGGGGCCGGCGGATATCGCCGTCACCTCCCCGCCGGTCGCCTCCGCCGCGACGAGGATCGCCGCGGTGCCGCCGACCGCGGGCGCGATCCGGATCGAGCCGTCCTCCACCCACACGACGGCCGCGGCCGTCGTGGCCAGCAGGTGCGGCTCGCGGATCAGCTCCGGGTCGGTCACGTCCTCCGCCACCACGTTCGACGCGCCCGCCCGCGAGACACTCGCGACGTAGCCCGCCGTGCCCGGGAAAGCGACGCTGTAGGCGAACGCGCCGTCCGCCCCGGCCACGGGCGCGCGCACGATGTCGCAATCGCCCGGGTCGCAGTCCTCGTGGACGATCGTCCGGGTGGCGCCGGCGGCGCGCAGCACGAGCCGGTCGCCGCGGAACGCCGCAACCGTTCGCGTCGACCCGTCCGAGCGCGCGACCTCGAGCCAGGCGAGGTCGCCCTTCCCGATGGCCGGGGCCGCGATCCACGACGCCGTGGTCGTGTACTGCGCTACCGGTGTCGCGACGAGGGCCGCCATGCCGCTTCCCAGACTATCGGAGGGGCGGGTCCGCGAGGATCGCTTCGAGCTCGGTCGCGACACGCGCCTGCTGGTCCGCGGTCAGCGCCCCGAAGAAGGGCAGGGCCAGGCAGCGCGCGGAGACGGCCTCGCAGACGGGCAGCTCACCCTCGCGGTGCCCGCGCTGGCGATACAGGGGCTGCAGGTGGATCGCCGGCAGGTACGGCTTCGAGGCGATGCCGCGCTCGGCGAGCAGGCCGATCACGCGGTCGCGGTCGACGGCCGGGTCGAGCAGCACCGTGTAGACGAACCAGGAGCGCGTGTCCCCCGGCACCTCGGCCGGCAGCTCGACACCGTCGAGACCCGCCAGGAGGCCCGCGTAGCGCTCGGCGACGGCGGCCCGGTCCGCCAGGATGGCGTCGAGGCGCTCGACCTGGGCGAGTCCGACGGCGGCGGAGAGGTCGTCCATGCGGTAGTTCCAGCCGAGCCGGTCGTGGGCGAGCCACTGGCCCGAGTCGGCCCGGCCCTGGTTGCGCAGGCTCAGGATCGCCTCGTGGATGTCGTCGTCATCGGTCGCGACGATCCCGCCCTCGCCCGTGGTCATCTGCTTGTTCGGGTAGAAGGCGAACACCGCGGGCGCGCCCATGGTGCCGACGAGCCGGCCCTGGCGGCGCGCGCCGAGGGCCTCCGCGGCGTCTTCGATCACGGCGACGCCGTGGCGGTCGGCGATCGCGCGAATCTCCTCGATCCGGCACGGCAGCCCGAAGATGTGGACGGCGACGATCGCCTTCGTGCGCGGCGTGATCGCCGCCTCGACCGCGGCCGGATCGAGATTGAACGTGACCGGGTCGACGTCGGCGAAGACGACGTCGGCGCCGGTGTAGAGCGCGCAGTTGGCGCTCGCCACGAACGAGAAGGGCGACGTGATCACCTCGTCGCCGGGCCCCGCGCCCGTGAGGTGCGCGAGCAGGTGCAGGCCGGCGGTGCCGCTGGAGACGGCGGCGGCGTGGCGCACGCCGAGCCAGTCGGCGAACGCCCGCTCGAAGCGGGGGCCCATCGGCCCGAGCGAGAGGTTGCCGCTGCGCAGCACCTCGAGGACGAGCTCCTCCTCGCGCGGGCCGATGTCGGGGCGCGCGATGGGGATCGGCTCGGCCGAGCCGCTCACGTCAGGCGGGGTACTCGAGGTACGTCGCGGAGAGCTCGTGCTCGCCGTGCACCACCGCGAAGAAGATCTCTTGGATCCTCTCGGTGATCGGGCCCTTGCCGATGTGGTGGTCGTCGAGCGACGCAACGGGCGTGACCTCGGCGGCGGTCCCCGTCAGGAAGACCTCGTCGGCGAAGTAGAGCTCGGCGCGGGTCAGGTCGCGCTCGACCGTCTCGATGCCGATCGTGGCCGCCATCTCCATCACGGCGTGGCGGGTGATGCCGGGCAGGCACGAGGCGCTGACGGGCGGCGTGTAGAGCGTGCCGTCCTTGACCGCGAACACGTTCTCACCGGAGCCGTCGGCGATCATGCCCTGCTCGTTCAGCAGGATCGCCTCCTGATAGCCGTGCTTGAGCGCCTCGATCTTCGCGAGCTGCGAGTTGAGGTACTGACCGGAGGCCTTCGCCGTCGCGGGGATCGTGTTCGGGCCGATCCGGCGCCACGACGAGATCATGCAGCGGATCCCGTCCCGGATCGCCTCGTCGCCGAGGTAGGCCCCCCAGGACCAGACCGCGATCATCGTGTGCACGGGGCAGTTGAGCGGGTTGACCCCCATCTCGCCCGCTCCGCGGAAGACCAGCGGTCGGATGTAGCAGGCGGGCAGCCGGTTGACGGTGATCGTCTCGTGGATGGCCGCGCAGAGGTGCTCGTCGCCGTACGGGATCTGCATGTAGTACTGCTCGGCGGAGCGGCGCAGGCGCGCGACATGGTCCGACAGGTGGAAGACGCCCGGGCCCTTGGGGGTGTCGTACGCGCGGATGCCCTCGAAGACCCCGGAGCCGTAGTGCAGCGCGTGCGTGAGGACGTGGACCTTCATGTCCTCGTAGTCGATGAGCTCCCCGTCGAACCAGATCTTGTCGGACTGCATGCGCTTCTCCCGCGTGTGACGGGGGAATGGTACCCCGGCCGGCGCGACCGCGCCCCGGCTAGGCGGACAGCCGCTCGCGCAGGAGGCCCTGCAGGGCCTTCGCGTCGGCCCGTCCGCCGGAGGCCTTCATGCACTGGCCGACGAGGAACCCGATCACCTGCTCGCGACCGCCCCTGAACGCCTCGACCTCCTCGGGGTGGGCGGCGAGGACCTCGTCGACGATGGCACCGAGTTCGTCGGCGCCGCCGACCTGCCCGAGGTCGCGCTCCTCCACGACGGCCGCCGCCGTCGCAGCGGTGTCTTCGACGAGGGCCTGGAAGACCTCCTTCGCGGACGTCTGGTTGATCGTGCCGTCCACGACGAGCGCGACGAGGCCTGCGAGGCGCTCCGGCGTGACCGGCGACGCGTCAGCCGTCAGGCCGTCCGCGTTGAGGTGCGCCTGCAGTTCCCCGAGCACCCAGTTCGCCGCGACCTTCGGGTCGCCGATCCGCGCGGCGAGGTCGTCGAAGTAGGCGGCGAGCTCGGGCTCGGTGGCGAGGAGCAGCGCGGTCGCCTCGGGCAGCCCGATGCCGGTCAGGCGCGCGAAGCGGGCGACGGGCAGCTCCGGCAGCTGGCCGGCCAGCGCGGCGAGGCCGTCCTGGTCCTGGGTCACGGGCAGGAGGTCCGGCTCGGGGAAGTAGCGGTAGTCGTGCGCCTCCTCCTTCGAGCGCAGGCTGGTCAGGCCGCCCGTCGCGGGGTCGAAGTGGAGCGTCTCCTGGCGCACCGCCTCGCCGGCCCGGACGAGGGCCAGCTGGCGCTCCAGCTCGGCCTCGATGCCGCGCTCGAGGAAGCGGAACGAGTTCATGTTCTTCAGCTCGGTCTTCGTGCCGTACTCCTCAGAGCCGATCGGCCGGATCGAGACGTTGGCGTCGGCGCGCAGCGAGCCCTTCTCCATGTCGCAGTCCGACGCCCCGATCGCGACCACCGTGGCGCGCAGCAGGGTCAGGAAGCGGCGCGCCTGCTCCGGCGAGCGGATATCCGGCTCCGTCACGATCTCGAGCAGCGGCGTGCCGGCGCGGTTGAAGTCGACCACGCTTCCCGCGGAGCCCTGGATGCGCCCGGCGTCGCCGCCGGCGTGGATCATCTTGGCGGCGTCCTCCTCGAGGTGCGCGCGCGTGATCCGCACCGTGAAGGCGCCCTCGCCCGGCACGTGGAAGGAGCCCTCGGCGCAGA
This sequence comes from Gaiellales bacterium, assembly GCA_030831375.1. Lineage (GTDB taxonomy): Bacteria > Actinomycetota > Thermoleophilia > Gaiellales > F1-60-MAGs149 > F1-60-MAGs149. The sequence continues at coordinate 6,563 of JAURLF010000086.1, forward strand.
GGGGCTGGTCGTACTGGCTGATCTGGTACGCCTTCGGGCTGTCCGGGTAGAAGTACTGCTTGCGGCTGAACTCGCTGGCGTCGGGGATCCGGCAGCCGAGTGCGAGGCCGACGCGGGCCGACTGACGGACCGCCTCCGCGTTCGCCACGGGCAGGGCCCCCGGGTGCGCAAGGCAGACCATGCAGACGTTCGTGTTCGGCTCGTCGCCGTAGCGGTTCGGGCAGCCGCAGAACATCTTCGATGCGGTGGCGAGCTGAACGTGGATCTCGAGGCCGATCACGGCCTCGTAGCCGTCGCGCTGCCAGGCGCCGCTCACGACGCTCTCCGCATCGCCGGGGGGACGGGGTCGAAGCCGTGCTCCGCCTCGAAGGCGGCGCCGAGGCGCAGGAGCAGGTTCTCGGAGTGCGCGGGGCCGATGATCTGCAGGCCCGTCGGCAGGCCCTCGGAGAGGCCGTTCGGGACCGACAGGGCCGGGATGCCCGCGAGGTTGACGGGCAGCGTGAAGATGTCGTTCGCGTACATCGCGAGCGGGTCGTCGAGCCGCGCGCCGATCGGGAACGCCACGGTCGGCGCGGTCGGCAGCAGGATCGCGTCGACGTCCCCGAAGGCGGCGTCGAAATCGCGGCGGATCAGAGTGCGCACGCGCTGCGCCTGCACGTAGTAGGCGTCGTGGTAGCCGGCCGACAGGGCGTACGTGCCGATCATGATGCGGCGCTTGACCTCCGCCCCGAAGCCCGCGTCGCGGGTCGCCTCGTACATCGCTCGCACGTCGGGCGCGTCGACGCGCAGGCCGTAGCGCACCCCGTCGAAGCGCGATAGGTTCGCGGAGGCCTCGGCCGGCGCAATCACGTAGTAGGCGGCCAGCCCGTGGCGGGCGTGCGGCAGCTCGACGTCGACGAGGCGCGCGCCGAGCGCCTCGGCGATCCTCAGGGACTCGTCGAAGCGGGCGCGCACGCCCTCCTCGACGCCCTCCTCGAGCTCGGCGCGCGGCACCCCGAACGTGACGCCGTCGAGCCGGCCCGGCTCCGGCACCTCGATCGGCGCGCGCGGACCCGTGCAGGTCGCGTCGCGGTCCGTGTCGCGCGCGATCACCTGCTGCAGCAGGGCAGCGTCGCGCACGGTCAGGGCCATCGGCCCGACCTGCTCCAGCGAGCACGCGAAGGCGACGACGCCGAAGCGCGAGACCGAGCCGTAGGTCGGCATCAGCCCCACGAGGCCGCAGAACGCGGCCGGCTGGCGGATCGACCCGCCCGTGTCCGTTCCGAGCGCCCAGGGCGCGCAGCCCGCGGCCACGACGGCCGCCGAGCCGCCCGACGAGCCCCCGGGCACCCGCGCCGGGTCCCACGGATTGCGGGTCGGGCCGTAGGCGGAGTGCTCCGTGGAGGAGCCCATCGCGAACTCGTCGAGGTTCGTCTTCCCGAGGCTGACGAGGCCCGCCTCGTTGCCCCAGCGCACGACGTCGGCGTCCTCGATCGGCACGAAGCCCTCGAGGATCCGCGAGCCGGCCGTCGTCGGCACGCCCCGCGTGGACAGCAGGTCCTTGTAGGCGATCGGCACGCCCGCGAGCGGGTCGCCGCCGGCCGCGTCCTGCGCCCGCGCGTCGGCGCGCGTGCGCTCCGCGTCGACGTGCAGGTACGAGTGGATCTCGCCGTCGACGGCGGCGATCCGGTCCAGGTAGGCCTGCGCGAGCTCCTCGGCCGTGCACTCGCCGCCGCGGAGCATGGCGGCGGCGCGCTCGGCGGTCAGCCCGATGACGTCGATCGCCACGACCTACGCCCCGATCGGCGGGACGCGGAAGCCCTCGGCGGTCGGATCCGGCGCGTTCGCGAGCGCCTCCTGCCGCGGTGCGCCGGAACGCGCGACGTCCGAGCGCAGCGCGTCGCCATGCGGGTTCGCGTGCTTCGTCGGCGGCACGTCGGCGATCGGCAGCTGCGCGATCGTGTTGACGTGCCCGAGGATGGACGTCAGCTCGCGGCCGAGCCGTTCGACCTCGACGTCGTCGAGGCCGAGCCGCGCGAGCGACGCGACGTGGCGCACCTCGTCCGGGGTCAGCTCGACGTCGGACACGCGCGCCTCAGCGCCCCGCGCTGCGCTCGGCCGCCTCGACCGTGTTCTTCAGCAGCATCGCGATCGTCATCGGCCCGACGCCGCCGGGGACCGGCGTGATCAGGCGCGCCTTCGGCTGCACGGCGTCGAAGTCGACGTCGCCGCAGAGGCCGTCCTCGAGGCGGTTGATGCCGACATCGATCACGACGGCGCCGTCCTTGACGTGGTCGGCGCCCAGCATCCGCGGGCGGCCGACGGCGGCCACGAGGATGTCGGCCTGGCGGCAGATTCCCTCCAGGTCGCGCGTGCGCGAGTGGCAGATCGTGACGGTGCAGTCCTCCTTGAGGAGGAGGTGCGCCTGCGGCTTGCCGACGATCTCCGAGCGGCCGACGACGACGGCGTGGGCGCCCCGCATCTCGACGTCGTACGCCTTCAGCATCTCCATCACGCCGGCGGGCGTGCACGGCAGCGGGCCGGGCTGCAGCGTCATCAGCCGGCCCATCGCGTCCGCGGTCAGGCCATCGGCGTCCTTCTCGAACGGGATCCGGTTGAGGGCGGCGTCCGTGTCGAGGTGGTCGGGCAGCGGCATCTGCACGATCATCCCGTGGATCGCCGGGTCGGCCGCGACCTCGTCGATCTTCGCCTCGAGCTCGGCCTGCGTGGTCGTGGCGGGCATCTCGACCTGCAGCGAGTGCATGCCGGCCTCCTCGCACGCCTTGTGCTTGTTGGCCACGTAGACCTGCGACGCCGGGTCCTCCCCGACGATGATCACCGCGAGGCCGGCGCGGACGCCGGTCTCGTCGTGGAGCCGCCGTGTGCGCTCCGCCACCTCGCCGCGGACCGTGGCCGCGACCGCCTTGCCGTCGATCAGGTTGTCCATGCGGGCAATGTACCGCCCCGACTCAGTCGCCGGTGCGGATGAACTGGATGCGGCCGAGCGCGGACGCCTTGCCCGGCGCATCCCACGGGGCGATCTCGACGTCGCAGACGGCGAGGGTGCGCCCGGCCTTGCGGCAGCGCGCCGTGATCCGCAGCGGAGCGAGGTCCGCCATGCGCAGGAAGTCGCAGCGCAGGTCCGTCGCCACCCAGGTGCCGGGGCTTGCGGCCATCACGGCGTACCAGCCCGCGGTGTCGACGAGCGTGGCCAGCGTCCCGCCGTGCAGCATCGGCGGATCCTCGTAGCCGAGCGCGGCGTGGGTTGGCTCGAGCCGCAGAACGACGTCGTCGCCGTCGCGGCCGTGGTAGGTGAGGCCGATGGCCTCGTCGAGCGGGGAATCGGCGTGTGCGCGCAGGGGGTCGTCGTCCATGCGTGCAGCCTACCTGTGGACGTGCCAGACTCCCCACGTCACCCTAGGAGGCGCCCCGTGGCATCGAACTCGACCGGCTTCAGCGACCCGCTCGGCATGGAACTCGACCTGATCGGCCCCAAGCCGAACCCGACCCGCGGGGAGCCCGTGGAGTCCGGCGCGGTGCTGTTCGAGGACGCGCTCGTCGAGGTCGGCGTCTGGGAGTGCACGCCGGGCACGTTCCCGTCGCGCCGTGAGGGCTTCCGCGAGGCCGTCACCATCCTCAAGGGGAGGGGCACGCTGCGCGACGCGGACGGCAACGAGACGCCGCTCCACCCCGGCGCGGCCGTGGCCCTGCCCGAGGGCTGGGTCGGTGAATGGGACATCGACGAGACCGTGCGGAAGGTCTACGTCGTCTCGTACACGGAGCCGCGCGCCTCATAGCGGTCCGGCAGGGGGCACGCGGCCCCCTCGGGATTGCGCCGCTTCGCGATCTGCGCGTAGCCGAGCGCCCCGAGCGCGTGCAGGCCCGGCAGGTAGAGCAGCCATGCAAACGGCGCGCCGAGCGGCGTGCGGATCATGATCGCGCGAACGGCGTCGACGCCGAGCGCGACCGACCCGTCCGGGTAGCGCACGCGCAGGCCGTCGCCGACGGCGCCGCGGGCGACCTCCGGGTAGCGGGACTCCGCGACCGAGTAGCCCATGTCGTCGAGGCGCCTGAGCCAGTCGAAGCGGCGCACCATGCGGGCGCTGCGCCGACACATGCCGCAGCGGTCGTCGTAGATCACGGTCGGCTTCGCCATCACCCGCCTCTTCGCGCGGGGTTCAGCCGGGGACGACCTCGAGCTCGCGGCCGACGGCGCGGGCCGCTGCGGCAACGAGGCCACCGAACGCCTCGCGGTCGGCGAGCTCGACGGGGAACATCGGCACCCACGCGATCGCCTCCGCCCGTCCGGCGTCGCGCAGGGCCTCGCCCACCGCCCAGTGCAGGTCCGGACCGACGTCGACGCGGTCGAGGCCCTCGGCCGCCAGAAGCGGCGCGAGCCGCGCCGCGGCCGGACCCCAAAGAACCGCGCGGCCGGCGACGCGCGCCACCTCCGCGCAGGCGTCGCGCAGCATGCGCTCCTCGGCGGCCGAGGCGTGCACGGGGCCCGCGCTCGACGCGTCGAGGCCGCCGATGATCACCGTCAGGGAGCCGTCGCCGCCGCCGCGCAGGAACGCGGCCGCCTTGGCCGGCGTCGCGGCCATGCCGTTGTGCAGAATCGCGGTGCCGCCGACGCGGCCGATCTCCTCGCCGCGCCAGCCGGGCTGTGCGTAGCCCGCGAGGGCCGCGTCGATCGGGGCGTCGAGGAGCAGCGAGGAGCGCACGCAGGCGACGGCGGCCGCCACGTTGCCCCACAGGTAGGGCGCGACCGGCAGCCGCTCGAGGTCGACGAGCGCGACCGTGGCGTCTCGGGTGGCGTCCTCCAGCACGCCGTCGCGCACGCCGACGCCGCCCGCCACGGCCTCCGCTCCGGAGAAGCGCGTCGTGCGGGCCCCGGGCTTCGCGGCGATGCGCGTCTCGCCGGCCGGCAGCACCGCGGTCGCGCCGGCCGGCTGGCGCGAGAGGATGCGCTGCTTGGCCGCGATGTAGAGGCCCTCGCCGCCGTGCAGCTCGACATGGTCGGGCCACAGCGTGGTCACCACGGCGTGCCGCGGCGACGTGGTGACGTAGGCGAGGTGCGTGCTGGTCAGCTCGAGCACGAGCAGGTCGGGTCGCACGCCCGCGGCGAGCAGCGCCAGCGTGTCGGCGCTCGGCCAGGCGTTCTCCGCGCGGCCCGTCGGCGGCACGTGCACGTCGAGCCCCGCCGCTGCACAGAGGTGCGCGACGAGCCGCGTGGCCATCGTCTTCCCGGCCGTCCCTGTGACGCCGACGACCGGGCAGGGCGCCTCGTGCAGCACGAGGTCGGCCAGCGAGCCGAGCGGGATGCCGCGCTCGCGCGCGCGCACGACGTGCGGCGCCGTCTCCCCCGTCCAGCAGTCGACGAGCAGGAGGTCGGCGCGCTCGGCCGCGACGCGCGGGTCGGGCACGAGCCGACAGCCGGCGGGCGCGTCCGCGCTGGGCGCGGGGTCGGCGATCACGACCTCGGCGCCGCGCTCCGCGAGGAGCACGGCGAGCGCCGCGCCGTCCCGGTCCAGTCGGTCCAGGACGACGCGGCGGCCGTTCAGGCGATCAGCGGTGTAGGGACCGCTCATCGCCTCGGAGCTACTCGCGTCCGCCGAGCATGGGGAGGACGTACGCGAGCAGGAGCGCGACGCTGGAGATCGCCGCGACAACGTAGGTGCTGGCCGCAGCGGTCAGCACGGTCTTGGTCTGCTGGGCCTCACCGGCCGTGACCAGCTGGTAGCGCTGCATCAGCTGACCCGCCCGCCGCGAGGCGTCGAACTCGACGGGCAGCGTGACCACGTGGAACGCGATCACGATCAGGTACACGGCGATCGCCATCCAGACGAAGCCGACGGCGCCGAGCAGGACGCCGACCATCAGCAGGGCGAACCAGCCCCACTGCGCGACCATCGCGGCCGGCGCGACAGCGGAGCGCAGCCGGAAGAACGCGCTCGCCTGCGCGTGCTGGATCGCGTGGCCGACCTCGTGGGTCGCGATCGCGATCGCCGCCGGCGTCGGATGGTCGAAGGTGCTCTCGCTAAGCCGCACGGTGCGCGAACGGGGGTCGTAGTGGTCGCTGAGCTGGCCGGGGACTCGCTCGACGGGCACGGACGCGAGGCCCTCCCCGTCGAGGACGACGCGGGCCGCCTGCGCTCCCGTCAGGCCGCTCGAGACGCGGACGCCGCTGCCCTTCTTGTGGGCGGAGCGGACCCACGCCTGTGCGGCGAGGCCGGCTCCCACCATCGCGATGATGATGATCCAGGTGATGCTCATGCCTTCTCGTGTCTCCAGACGCGGTGCTGCAGACCTGATGCTGCCGCGCGCACGGAGTCGATGCATTACCCGTTTCCGGCAAGAGATGCGGGGTCTCCGTACCCGCTACTTGCCGGAAGACCGCCCAAGCGGCGCGGGGCCGGTCCGGCGCCCCCACCTGCCGGACCCCAGAGGCGACGACCGGAATCGAACCGGTGTGGACGGCTTTGCAGGCCGCTGCCTAGCCACTCGGCCACGTCGCCATGGCCCCCGACGGGGCCGGCACAGACTACAGCGCCTCGGCCAGCGCCCGTTCCAGCACGAGCGCGGGTGGCATCCGCGACATGCCCTTCATGGCCGCGTCCGCGGCGTGCATGCGGCTGAGCGCGCGGCTGGCGTCGCGGACCGACCACGCCCCGAGCGCGGCCAGCATCTTGCCGGCGCGAAACGGCGCCACCCCGAGCTCCTTGGCGAGGGCCTCGCGCGACGGCCGCCCCTCCTCCCCAAGCTCGACCGTGCGCCGCACGAGCTCGACGTGCCGGGTCAGCTGCGGCAGCACGCGGTGCGGTTCGGCGTCCGCGGCGAACAGGCGCACCAGCTCGGCGATCGCGCCGCGCCGGTCGCGCTCGGTGACGCAGTCGAGGAGCGCCCACGGCGCGTCGTCGTGGCGCGCCGCCACCATCGCCTCCACGAGCGCGAGGTCGACGGGCCCGTCGGGGCCGTAGGTCGCGATCTTCTCAAGCTCGCGCGTGATCTCGTCCGGCCGGTCGCCGATCAGCTCCGCGAAGCGCGCCATCGCCTCGGGCTCGAACGCGAGGCCGAGGCGCTCGGACTCCTGGCGGGCGAAGGCGGCGCTCTTCGGCGCGTCGAAGCGCAGCACGGCCTCCTTGCCCCCGGCCTTGCGCACGGCCTTCAGCAGCGGGTCGTCGTCGGGCCAGATCGGCTTGCGCGGGTCGGCGGGGGCGTCGGCGACCAGCAGCAGGACGGTGCCCGGGCCGGGATCGCCGAGGTAGGCCAGGACGGGATCGAGGCGGCCGGCGCGGCGCGGCTTCGCCCACGCGTCGATCCCCTCGACGACGACGAGACGGTCGGCCGCGAACAGGCCCTGCTGCTGACAGGCGAGCGCCGCATCCTGCGGCTCCACGTCGGCGGCGACGAGCAGCTCGACGGCGTCACTGGGGAAGCGCCCGCGCAGCCGCTCGGCGGCCCGCCGCACCTTGCCGCGATCCGTCCCCATCAGGAGATAGACGGGGCTGAGGGGCTGCGCGGCCACGGCCGGATCCTACCCGCCGCGCCGCGACGAGGCAGCCCGCGCCGGCGAGCGCCGGCACGGTCCACGCCGGCACCGCGGCGCCAATGGCCGCGCCGGCGCGCGCGCACAGGAGGATCCACGCGGCCGGCCACTGGGCGCACCAGGCGAGGCCATCGGCGGCGGCCGGGGCGAGCGGGTGCACGGCGACGGCGGCGAGCGCCGTCCACAGGACCAGCGGCACGGCCGGGGCGGCCGCGAGGTTCGCCGGCACGGATGCCGTCAGCGCAACCTGCCCGAAGTGCCACCAGCTGATCGGCGCCGTCGCGAGCGTCGCCGCGCCGGTCACGGCCGCGGCCGCGGCGACCACATGCGGCACGCGGGCGACGGCGGCCAGGGCCCGCGTGTGCGGCGCCACGAGCAGGATGCCCGCGACGGCGACGAACGACAGCTGCAGGCCCGGGTCGAAGGCGCTGTGCGGGTTCCAGAGGAGCAGGGCGGCCGCGCCGAGGCCGAGTGCCCGCCACGCGGCGCGCGGACGCCCGGCGATCACCGCGAGGCAGCCGGCGCTGCCGGCGACGCCGGCCCGCACGACGCTCGGATCGGGCCCGACGACCGCCACGTAGACGGCGATCGCGAGCAGGGCGGCGGCGACGGCCTGCGTGCGGCTGCCCCCGAGCGCCCACGCGGCGAGCACGACGAGGGCCACGAGCAGCGCGATGTTGCCGCCCGAGACGGCCATCAGGTGCGCGAGCCCCGAGGCGCGCAGGTCCGCCACGGCATCCCGGGTCATGCCCTGGTCGGCCCCGAAGGCGAGGCCACGCACGACGGCGCCGGCGTCGCCCTCCCCCGCACCGGCCAGCGCGTCGAGCGCGACGAGCCGCAGGCGGTCGGCGACGCCCCACCCGCCGCCGCGCATTCCGACGGCCTCGTAGCGGCGCACGCGCAGGACGGCGTGCACGCCCTGGCGCGCGAGCCACGCCGCCTCGTCGAACCCGTCATCGGAGGCGCGGGGCCGCACGAGGTCGCCCGTGACCCGCAGGACGCTGCCGCGCGGCGGCGGCAGGGCGGCGTCGACGCGCAGGAGCACGGGGCCGCCCCCCGCGAGCTCGCCGACGGCGAGTCGGCCGCGGCCGTTGCCCCGCCACGCCTCGCCCACGACGGCGCGCCCGTCCTCCACCGGCGTGCCGATCCGCGCCGCGAGCGGGTCGGCTGCGAGGCCCTCGATCCGGACCGCCCCGACCAGGGCGCCGAGCGCCGCAAGCGCCGCGACGGCGGCGAGGCCGCGCCGGCGCCCG
>JAURLF010000087.1 GCA_030831375.1 Gaiellales bacterium
ACGCCGCGACGCACGCCGAGGTCCTGGCGGCCTGCGCGGCGCGCCTCGGGATCGACCTGCGGGCGCGCGAACGGGCGCGCTGGGCCGAGGTGATGACGCGCCGCCGGGAGGCGGTGCAGGATGTCCTCGCCGCGATCGGCGCCGAGTCCGCCGCCCTCGACATGGCCGAGGATGAGGTCGTGCGCCAGGCCCGCGGCGACGCCAACCGTCGCGCCAACTTCGACACGGCCAACCTCGGCCGGCAGGTCGCGGCCGCGCGCCGGCAGGCCCGCGCGATCGCGGAGCTCGAGGCCGACGGGCGGCTCATGGGCCTGCCCGAGCCGCTGCGCTGGGCCGCCGAGCTGCGCCTGCGCCACCCGGACCTGCCACTGACCGAGCTCGCCGCGCGCGGCGGCGTGCCGCGGCCGACCCTCGCAGCGCGGCTGCGCCGACTGGTGGAACTGGCCGAAGGGGAGGGGTGACCCGACGGATCCGGGAGCGCGAGCGCCTAGGATCTCGGGCAGGCGCCCCGGCGCCGACCGCAGCCCCTACCGAGACAGACGTCCCAAGGAGGACCCACGTGTCGACCCGCGTCGCCATCAACGGCTTCGGCCGCATCGGCCGCAATGTGCTCCGCGCCGCCTACGCCCGCGGCGCCGACATCGAGGTCGTGGCCATCAACGACCTGACCGACCCGAAGACGCTGGCGCACCTCCTGCGCTACGACTCGGTCCTCGGCCGCTTCGACTATCCCGTCGAGGTGACGGACGGCGGCATCGCGATCGACGGCAAGGAGATCCGCATCCTCTCCGAGCGCGACCCCGCGCAGCTGCCGTGGACGGACCTGGACGTGCCGGTGGTGCTCGAGTCGACCGGCTTCTTCACGGACCGCGATGGCGCCTCCAAGCACCTGCAGGCCGGCGCCTCCAAGGTGGTCATCTCGGCCCCGGCCACGGAGCCCGACGTGACGCTGGTCCTCGGCGTCAACGACGACGACTACGACGCGGCGGCGCACCACATCATCTCGAACGCGTCGTGCACCACGAACTGCCTGGCGCCCGTCGCGAAGATCCTGCTCGACGAGTTCGGCATCGAGCGCGGCTTCATGACGACCACGCACGCGTACACGAATGACCAGCAGATCCTCGACCTCCCGCACAAGGACCTGCGGCGCGCCCGCGCGGCGGCGATGAACGTGATCCCGACGTCGACGGGCGCCGCGAAGGCGATCGGCCTCGTCGTGCCGGAGCTGAAGGGTCGCCTGGACGGCATCGCGATGCGCGTGCCCGTGCCGGACGGCTCGGTCGTCGATCTCGTCGTCGAGCTCGGCCGCGAGGCGTCGATCGAGGAGATCAACGCCGCCATCCGGGCCAAGGCGGACACGGGCGCCCTCGCCGGGATCCTCCAGTACACGGAGGATCCGATCGTCTCGAGCGACGTCATCGGCTCGCCGTACTCGTCCGTGTTCGACGCGCAGCTGACGATGGCGAACGGGAAGATGGCGAAGGTCGTCAGCTGGTACGACAACGAGTTCGGCTACTCGAACCGCGTCGTCGACCTCCTGCAGCGGGTCTGAGCATGGCCCGGCGGGGTCTCGCGGACATCGGCGACGTCCGGGGCCGGCGCGTGCTCGTGCGCGTCGACCTCAACGTGCCCCTGGTGGACGGCGGCGTCGGCGACGACACGCGGATCCGCGCGGCCCTGCCGACGATCGAGGCCCTGCGCGGGCAGGGCGCCCGCGTGGCGCTCGTCAGCCACCTGGGCCGGCCGAAGGGCGCGCGCGTCCCCGAGCTCAGCCTGCGCCCCGTCGCGGAGCATCTCTCCGGCCTGCTCGACGCGCCGGTCGCGTTCGCCGACGACTGCGTCGGCCCGGTCGCGCAGGCCGTCGTCGACGGACTTGCCGACGGCGACGTCTGCGTGCTTGAGAACCTGCGCTTCCACGCCGAGGAGGAGGCCAACGATCCCGCCTTCGCGGCCGCGCTCGCGGCGCTCGCCGACGTCTACGTCAACGACGCCTTCGGCGCCGCGCACCGGGCGCACGCCTCGACGGAGGGCGTCGCGCACCTGGTGCCCGCCTGCGCGGGCCTCCTGATGGAGCGCGAGGTCGAGGTGCTGACGGGGCTGTTGGAGGCACCCGAGCATCCGTTCGTGGCGATCGTCGGCGGCGTCAAGGTGGCTGACAAGATCGCCGTGCTGGAGCGCCTCGTCGAGGTCGCGGACGAGGTCCTGATCGGCGGCGCGATGGCGTTCACGTTTGTGGTCGCCGAGGGCGGAGCGGTCGGCGCGTCGCTGCACGAGGACGCGGACGGACAGGCGATCGCCCGCCGCGCCCGCGCGAAGGCCGCGGAGACCGGCTGCCAGCTGCTCCTGCCCGTCGACGTCGTCGCCGCCGACGCGTTCTCCGCCGACGCGGCGACACGGATCGCCCCCGCGGATGCCGTCCCCGACGGGTGGATGGGCCTCGACATCGGCCCCGCCTCCGCGGCGCTCTATGCGGAGCGGATTCGCGCCGCGCACACCGTGCTCTGGAACGGCCCGATGGGGGCGTTCGAGATGGCGCCGTTCGCGGCCGGCACGCGCGCGGTGGCGGAGGCCGTGGCGGATTGCCCCGGCACCACCGTCGTCGGCGGCGGCGACAGCGTCGCCGCCATCACCCAGTTCGGCTTCGCCGACCGGGTCACGCACGTCTCGACCGGCGGGGGCGCGAGCCTCGAGCTGCTCGAGGGGCGCGTGCTCCCCGGCGTCGCCGCGATCCCGGAGGTCACCCGATGAGCCGTCGCCCCCTCGTGGCCGGCAACTGGAAGATGTTCAAGACGCGCGCCGAGGCGTCCGCATGGTGCGCCGAGCTGCGCGCGGGGCTCGCCGACGCCGACGGCGTCGATCTCGCCGTCTGCCCGCCGGCGACGGCGCTCGCCACGGTCGCCGACGCGCTCGCCGGCTCGGGCGTCGGCGTCTGGGGGCAGAACGTGCACCAGGCCGAGTCTGGCGCGTTCACGGGCGAGCTGTCCACGGCGATGCTGCTCGAGGCGGGCGCCACGGGCTCGCTGCTCGGCCATTCCGAGCGGCGCGCGCTCTTCAACGAGCACGACGATCTGCTCGCGGAGAAGGTCGTCGCCTGCCTCGCCGCCGGTCTCGCGCCCGTGCTCTGCATCGGCGAGCTGGAGTACGCGCGCGACGCGGGCTCCACCGAGACCATCCTCGACGAGCAGCTGCGCAAGGGCCTCGCGCTCGCCACGCCGGCGCAGATCGCCGGCGTCACGATCGCCTACGAGCCCGTCTGGGCGATCGGAACGGGCCGGACGGCGACCCCCGAGATGGCGCAGGAGGCGCACGCCTTCATCCGCGGCGTCCTGCACGACCTCGCCGGCGAGGCCGCCGACGACATCCGCATCCTCTACGGCGGCTCCGTCAAGCCCGAGAACGCCGCCGAGCTGATGGCCGAACCGGACGTCGACGGCGCGCTCGTCGGCGGCGCCAGCCTCGAGGCCCCGAGCCTGCTCGCGATCGCCGCGGCCACGCGCCCGTGACCCAGCCGGTCGTCCTCGTCGTCCTGGACGGCTGGGGCCTGGCGGCGCCGGGGCCCGGGAACGCCGTCGAGCTGGCCGACACGCCCGTCTTCGACAGCCTTTGGGCGAGCTGCCCGCACGGGCGGCTCGTCGCATCGGGTCGCGACGTCGGCCTGCCCGAGGGCCAGATGGGCAACTCCGAGGTCGGCCACCTCGCGATCGGCGCGGGCCGCGTGGTGCCGCAGGATCTCGTCCGCGTGTCGGACAGCGCCGCGCGCGACTTCGCCGACGCGCCGGCGCTGGTGGCCGCCTGCGAACGGGCGCGCGAGGGGTCCGGGACGCTGCACGTGGTCGGGCTCGTGTCGGACGGCGGCGTCCACAGCCACGTCGACCACCTGCGCGGCCTTGTGCGCCTCGCCGCGGCCACCGGCGTGCCGCACGTGGCCGTGCACGCGATCACCGATGGGCGCGACGTCTCGCCCGAGCAGGCCGCGGGCCTCCTGGCGGCGCTGGAGGCCGAGTGGGTCGGCGGCCCCGCTCGCATCGTCGACGTCTGCGGGCGCATGCACGCGATGGACCGTGATGAGCGCTGGGAGCGCACCGAGCGCGCCTGGCGGCTCTACACCGCGGGCGCCGAATCGACCTGCGGGAGCGCGTCCGAGGGCGTGCGCGCCTCCTACGCGGCCGGCGTGACCGACGAGTTCGTCGAGCCGTGCGTGGTCGGCGATGGCGCGGGGCGGATCGCGGCGGGTGAGGAGGTCGTGTTCCTCAACTTCCGGCCCGATCGTGCGCGGCAGATCTGCCGCGCGCTCGCCGACCCGGGCTTCGACGCCTTCGAGCGCGGCGACGCGGGGGTCTGCGCGCTGACCGCGATGACCGCCTACTGGGACGGCCAGCCGGGGGCGATCGCGTTCCCCGAGGACCGGCCGCGCGACGTCCTCGCGGACGCGCTCGAGGCGGCGGGGATCGCGCAGCTGCACGTCGCCGAGACGGAGAAGTACGCGCACGTGACCTACTTCCTCAACGGCGGCCGTGAGGCGGAGCACGCCGGCGAGGAGCGCGTGCTGGTGCCGTCGCCGCGCGACGTCGCGACGTACGACCTGAGGCCCGAGATGAGCGCGGGGGAGGTGGCGCGGCGCACGGCGGAGGCGATCCGATCCGGCGCGTTCGGCTTCGTCGTGGTCAACTTCGCCAATCCCGACATGGTCGGCCACACGGGCTCGATCCCGGCCGTCGTGGAGGCGGTCGAGGAGGTCGACCACCGCCTCGGGGAGGTGATCACCGCCGTGCGCGACGTCGACGGCGTCGCGCTGGTGACGGCCGATCACGGCAACGCCGAGCAGATGCTCGACGCCGCGGGCGAGCCCCACACGGCGCACACGACGAACCCGGTCCCGGTGATCCTCGTCGGCGCGGATCTGCGCCTGCGCCCGGAGGGGCGGCTTGCCGACCTCGCGCCGACCGTGCTGGACCTGCTCGAGCTGCCGCAGCCGGCCGCGATGACGGGCCGCTCGCTCGTCGAGCGGTAAGCCGCTACATCCCGAACAGCAGGCGATCCCCGAACTGCGGCGGCAGGCCCGCCTCGGTGATCTCCTTGGCGGCCGCCTGCGCGTCGTACGGGACGCGCCGGAACTCGACGCGCGCGGGCGCGCCCTCGTCGCAGTCGAGGACCAGGTAGGAGGCGCGGCTGTCGCCGTCGCGGGGCTGCCCGACGGAGCCGGGGTTCGCGAACAGGCGGACGCCTTCGCCGAGCAGCTCCTCCCGCCCCGGGGGCGCATGCCCGCCGGTGACGCGATCGCCGATCGTGCGCGCCGACATCGGCACGTGCGTGTGCCCGACGAGCACCAGGGTCGCCTCGTGCGCGTGCGCGAGCGCGATCGCGGCGCCGGGGCCGTCGACGACGTACTCCCAGATCGGATCCCGCGGGGAGGCGTGCGCGAGAGCGACGTGGCCGACGAAGGCGTCCGGCTCGAGCCCTGACAGCCACAGCTGCTGCTCGATGCCGAGCACCTCGCGGGTCCAGCGGGCCGCGCGGCCCGCGTCGGCGCCGAAGCGCTCGACGTTGACGCGGTTGAGCACCGCGAGGTCGTGGTTGCCGGCCAGGGCGACGGCTGCGCGCTCGCGGACGAGGTCGACGCACTCGTTCGGGCGCGCGCCGTAGCCGACGGTGTCGCCGAGGCACCAGAGTTCGTCGTAGCGATCGCCCTCGGCCTCCAGCACGGCCTCGAGCGCCTGCAGGTTGCCGTGGATGTCCGAGACGACGAGGACGCGCATGCGCTCAGCAGGATAGGCGAGGCCCCCGCCCGCGAACGCGGGGTAGACTCCGGCCCATGGACGACGACCAGCCCATCGAACGGCAGCTGAACATCCACTTCACGCCGGAGGAGATGGCGGGGCATTACGCCAACTTCGCGAACGTCTCGCACTCCGACTACGAGTTCACGATCACCTTCGCGCGGGTCGACCACGAGTTCGAGGGCCCGGAGATCCCCGGTGTCGTCGTCAGCCGCATCAACCTCGCACCGCAGTTCATGGGCGAGCTGCTCGACGCGATGCAGGACAACTGGGAGAAGTGGTCCGCGCGCGAGAGCATCCGCGACCTCCCGGAGGTCGGCGGGGACCACCCGGAGGCGTAGGCCTCGCTCCGGCTCGTCGTCGTCGGGCGCGCCCGCGGCCCGCTGGCCGAGGCCGCGGCCGACTACGAGGCGCGGATCGCCCGCCTCGCCGCCTTCGACGTGGTCGTCGTCCGGGACGAGCCGCTCGATCGGGGCACCGCGGCCGAGGTGCGCCGGCGCGAAGGATCGCGCCTGCTCGACGCGCTCGACGGCTGGACCGGGATCGCCCTCGACCGCGCCGGGCGCGCGGTCTCGTCGGAAGACCTCGCCGCCCTCGTGGGGCGCTACGAGGAGGCGCCGCCGCAGCGCACCGCGTTCGTGATCGGCGGGGCGGAGGGCCTCGACGAGCCGGTCCTCGCGGCCTGCCGCGAGCGCCTGTCCCTCGGCGCGGTGACCCTCCCGCACCAGCTCGCGCGCGTGGTGGCGGCGGAGCAGCTGTACCGCGCGCTCACGATCCGCGCGGGCCTGCCGTACCACCGCTGAGGGACCGCCGCCCGGCCGCGGGCCCTTTGCCACGATGCCGCCGTGGCCGATCCCATCGCCGAACTCCACGGGTCGATCGCCGACGCGGTCGCCCGGCTGAGCGGCGGCGAGGTGCCCGACCTGGCCCTCGAGCGCCCCGCGCAGGCGGAGCATGGCGACTACGCGACGAGCGTCGCGATGCGGCTCGCGCCGGTCCTGTCGCGGCCGCCGCGCGAGATCGCCGAGGAGCTCGCGGAGGCCGTGCGGGCGATTCCGGGCGTGGCCTCGGCGGAGGTCGCGGGCCCGGGCTTCCTGAACCTGCGTCTCGACGGCGACTGGTACCGGGGCGCGCTCGCAGCGATGCTCGCGGACGGCGCCGACTTCGGCCGCGGCGCGCCCGTCGCGGGCGTCGAGACGCTCGTCGAGTTCGTCTCCGCGAACCCGACCGGCGACCTCACGATCGGCTCGGCCCGCAACGCCGCCTACGGCGACTGCGTCGCGCGCCTGCTCGCCTTCGCCGGCGAGCCGGTGGTGCGCGAGTACTACTTCAACGACGCCGGCAACCAGATCGCGCTGTTCGGGGCCTCCGTCCGCGCGCGCCGTCTCGGCGAGGATGTGCCGGAGGGCGGCTATCCGGGCGACGAGGTGGAGGAGGTCGCGGCCGCGCTCCCTCTCGCCGACGACGCCCCGCTCGAGGAGTGGACCCGGCTCGGCGTCGAGACGATGATGGGCCGGATCCGGGGCAGCCTGGAGCGGATGCGCGTCGGCTTCGACCTGTGGACCAGCGAGCGCACGCTGCACGACTCGGGCGCCGTCGAGGGCGCGATCGGGCGGGCCCGCGCGGAGGGGCACGTCTACGAGCAGGACGGCGCGACGTGGCTGCGCACCACCGCGTTCGGCGATGACAAGGACCGCGTGCTCCTGAAGGCCGACGGCGAGACCACCTACTTCGCCGCCGACCTCGCCTACATCGACCTCAAGTTCGCGCGCGGCGCGACGCGGGCGATCTACGTCCTCGGCGCCGATCACCACGGCTACATCCAGCGCCTGAAGGCGGGTGCCGCCTGCCTCGGCCACGACCCCGATGACGTGGAGATCCTGATCTACCAGCTCGTCACGGTCTCGGGCGAGCGGATGGGCAAGCGGCGCGGCAACGTGATCACGATGGACGGCCTCGCCGACGCGATCGGCGTCGACGCGGCCCGCTACTTCCTCGTGCAGCGCTCGCATGACCAGCAGATCGACATCGACCTCGACCTCGCCGTCGAGGAGTCGTCGAAGAACCCCGTCTACTACGTGCAGTACGCGCACGCCCGCTGCTGCTCGATCCTGCGCAAGGCCGCGGACGAGGGCCGCATAACGGAGGGCGTCGGCACGGCCCACGCGCCGGAGGCGCCCGAGATGGCGCTCGTGCGGCGCCTCGCCGAGTGGCCCGACATCAGCCGCACGGCGGCCGCGCTGCGCGCCCCGCACCGCATCGTGGCCTGGGCGCACGAGCTGGCGGGCGACTTCCACGCGTTCCACCACGACCTCTACGTGCTGCATGAGGATGACGACGTGCGCGCGTTCCGGCTCGCCGCCGTGCGCGCCACGG
>JAURLF010000088.1 GCA_030831375.1 Gaiellales bacterium
GAGCTGCTCAACCGCATCGACGAGGTGATCGTCTTCCACAAGCTGTCCCGCGAGCAGATCCTCTCGATCGTGGACTTCATGCTGCAGCGCCTGCGCGACCAGCTCGACCAGCACGAGGTCGCGATCGAGCTGACCGAGTCGGCCAAGGAGCTGCTCGTGCAGGAGGGCTACGACCCGGCGATGGGCGCGCGGCCCCTGCGCCGCGCGATCCAGCGGATCCTCGAGGACCCGCTCGCCGACTTCGTGCTCGCGCAGCAGCTGAAGCCCGGCTCGACGATCCTCGTGGACCGCAAGGAGGGCGACGAGGAGGTCACGATGGAGATCGTGCCGCCGACGCCCGACGCGCCGCCCGCGGACCTCGCCGGCGCCGTCGACTAGTCAGGCGGCGCGGCAGGCGCGGCAGCGGCCGCGCAGCGCCACGTCGTGCCCGGTCACCTCGAAGTCGACGCGGTCGCCGATCGCGTGGATCGCGGCCTCGAGCGCGTCGTCCGCGAACGCCTCCACGGATCCGCAGCGGGTACAGACGGCGTGGTGGTGGTGCTCGCCGCCGGGCAGCGCGGGCTCGAAGCGGGCGACGCCGTCGCCGGTGTCGACGCGCGTCACGAGGCCGTGCTCGTGGAGCAGCTCGAGCGTGCGGTAGACCGACGCGATCCCGACGCGGTTGCCCTGTCCGCGCAGCCGGTCGTGGATCTCCTGCGCGCTGGCGCAGCAGTCCTGGGCTGCCAGCGCGCCGAGGACGGCATCGCGCGCCGTGGAGCGGCGCCCGCCGCGACGGGCGAGGGCCTCGGTGGCGTGGGCCGACCACGCGCCCGGTGTCGGGTGGTCGTGGGTGTGGGCGGCCATCGCTTGCAGTCTAGTTGATAATGGTTATCATTACCGGCCGATGGTCGAGCTGCTCAAGATCCTGCCGTTCTTCACCACGATCGCCGGCGGGCTGATCGCCCTGCGGGCGCGTGGCCGGGCACACCTCGTCTACGGGCTCGCCGGCGGCGCGATGCTCGGCCTCGTCGCCTTCCACCTCCTGCCCGAGCTGAGCGAGGCCGACACGCCCGAGTTCGGCCACGTGCCGCTGCCGTACCTGCTGCTGGTGGGCGCGTTCCTGCTCCTGTTCGTGCTCGAGGAGCTGATCGGGCCGCACCCCGCCGACGAGGACGAGGGCGGCGAGCACCGCCACCCGCACGTCGGCCTGATCGGGGCGATCGCGCTCGTCGTGCACTCCTTCCTCGACGGCCTCGCGATCGGCATCGGCTTCGGCGTCTCGGCCACGGTCGGCATCGCGATCCTCGTCGCGGTGCTGGCCCACGACTTCGCGGACGGCATGGCCACGGCGGCGATCATGCGCAAGCACGGCAATCCGCCGACCCGGACCTGGGCCCTGATCGGCGCCGCCGCGGTCGCGCCCGTGGCCGGCGCCTTCCTCGGCGGCGCGCTGGACCTGCCGGAGAGCTGGATCGCCGACTACGCGGGCTTCTTCGCCGGCACGCTGCTCTACTTCGCGACCCGCGACCTGATCCCGGGCGCCCGCCGTGGCGGCAGCGCCCGCACGGCCTTCGCGACGGTGCTGCTCGGCGTCGTCGGGATGTGGCTGCTCGGCGTCGCGGGGATCTAGGGCCCCGCCGCGCCGAGCGCCGCCGCGCCGGCGAGGCCGGCCGTGCCGAGGATGACGCCGCCGCGGCCGGGCACGGGCACTTCGGGGGCGTGATCGGTGGGTTCCATGCCGCGAACGCGCCACCCGCTCCGGTCGCGATCCGGGGCGCGGTGTGCGGGATCGTCGAGACTCCGTAAGCAGGCATGTCCGATCGGCGACGGATCCGCGCGCGGCCGCCGCCGGCCCCGCGATTAGCCTCCGACCATGGCCCGCACCGCGACCCGCTTCTCCTGCACGGCCTGCGGCGAGGCGCTGCCCAAGTGGGAGGGGCGCTGCCCGGCCTGCGAGGCGTGGGGGACGGTGCAGGAGGAGCGCGCCGTCCTCTCGTCGCCGCGCGCCCGCGGCATGGCTCCGCCTGCGGCCGTCGTGGAGCTCGCCGACGTCTCCGCCGACGAGGCGGAGCGCATCCCGACGGGCATCGGCGAGCTCGACCGCGTGCTCGGCGGCGGCATCGTGCCCGGGTCGCTCGTCCTGCTCGGCGGCGAGCCCGGCGTCGGCAAGTCGACGCTCCTGACCATGGCCCTCGCCGCCATCGCGGAGTCGCGTCCGGCGCTGCTTGTGACCGGTGAGGAGTCGGCCGCGCAGGTGCGCCTGCGGGCCGAGCGGATCGGCGGCGCGGGCAGGATCCGCGTCGTCGCCGAGACCGACCTCGACGCCGTCGCCGCCACGATCGCCGCGGAGCGCCCCGCGGTCTGCGTCGTCGACTCGGTGCAGACGCTGTGGACCGCCGACCTCGCGTCGGCGCCCGGCTCGGTCGCGCAGGTGCGCGAGGCCGCGGGCGGCCTCCTGCGCGTGGCCAAGGAGCACGGGGTCGCCGTCATCCTCGTCGGCCACGTGACCAAGGACGGCGCGGTGGCCGGTCCGAAGGTGCTCGAGCACCTGGTCGACTGCGTGCTGCTGTTCGAGGGGGAGCGCGGGGGCGAGCTGCGCATCCTGCGCGCCGCCAAGAACCGCTTCGGCGCCACCTCCGAGCTCGGCGTCTTCGCGATGACGGGGCGCGGGCTCGAGCCCGTCGAGGATCCCTCGGCGCTGCTCGGCCGGGACGAGCTCGGCGCGACGGGGTCCGTGGTCGCCTGCACGCTCGAGGGCTCGCGGCCGCTGCTTCTCGAGGTGCAGGCGCTCGTCTCGCCGTCGGAGCTGCCGCAGCCGCGCCGGCTCGCGAACGGCATCGACCGCAACCGCCTCGCGATGCTGCTCGCCGTCCTCTCGCGGCACGCCGGCCTCGGCCTCGGCTCCGCCGACGTCTTCGTGAACGTCGTCGGCGGCGTCCGCGTCGACGATCCCGCCGTCGACCTCGCGGTCGCCCTCGCCGTCGCCTCGGCGGCGCGCGGCGAGCCGACCGGCCCGCTGGTGGCGATCGGCGAGCTCGGCCTGACCGGCCGCACGCGGCCCGTCGGCCAGGTCGAGCGACGCCTGCAGGAGGCCGCGCGGCTCGGGATCGGGCAGGCGATCGCGCCGCCCGGGGCGCCCGCGGTGCCCGGGATCGTGGTGCGCTCCGCCGGCAGCGTGGGCGAGGCGCTCGCGCTCGCGCTCGGACCCGCCGCCTAGTCGCGAGCGGCGAGCCGCTCGGCGAGGCGGCCGATCCCGGCCGCCGCGCACGCCGCCGCACCCGCGGCCCAGTCGGGCTCGCCGCTCAGGGGCCGCTCGAGCGGCAGGTCGCGGCGCATCGTCGCGATCTCCCGGAAGACGCGCAGATCGGTGGCGGACTCCGCCACGGCCCTGGCCTTCGCCGGGGTCAGCTCGTCCGCGTGCAGGATCACCTCGTCGAGGCCGCCGTAGCGGGCCAGCAGGTCGGCGGCCGTCTTCTGGCCGATCCCCTTCGCGCCCGGGAGGTTGTCGGAGGGGTCGCCGCGCAGCGCGATCAGGTCGGGCACGAGTCCGGGGCCGACGCCGTAGCGATCGACGACGCCGGCCGGGTCGACCACCTCGACCTCCGACATCCCCGACAGCGGCCGCACCACGGACGTCCGCTCGGAGGCGAGCTGGAACGCGTCGCGGTCGTGGGTCACGACGAGCGCCGTTCCGCCCGCGGCCTCCTCGAGCGCGACGAGGGTCGCGCAGACGTCGTCAGCCTCCCACGGCGGCGCGGTCAGCGCCGCCACGCCGAAGGCGCGCACGAGGCCGGGAAGGAGGTCGAGCTGCTCCACGAGGTCGGGGGCGAAGTCCTCGCGCTGACCCTGGTACGCAGGCCACGCTTCGTGGCGGGGCGAGGGCAGCCGGCAGTCGAAGGCGACGGCCAGCGCCCGCGGTGCGAACAGGTCCCATGCGGCGGCGAGCATCGAGATCGTGCCCTGCAGGAGGCCGATCGGCCGCCCGGTCGACCCCGTCAGCGGCGGCAGCGCGTGGTAGGCGCGGTGCGCGAGCGCATCGCCGTCGACGATCAGGAGGGGCCCGGTCTGCGCCACGCGGCTACCATACCCGTCCCGCCATGCTCGATCCCCGCCGCAACCCCCGCCTGATCGAGGCCCTCCGCCTGCTCGCGCCCGGCTCCGAGCTGCGCCTCGGCATCGACGACATCATCAAGGGCCACCTCGGCGCCCTGATCGTGATCGGCGAGCCCGACGAGGTCGCGCCGCTCTGCTCCGGCGGGCTCGAGCTCGACATCCCGTTCTCCGCCGCGATGCTCTACGAGGTCGCGAAGATGGACGGCGCGATCGTGATCGAGCGGGACCTGTCGCGGATCCTGCGCGCCAACGTGCAGCTGATGCCCGACGCGGCGATGCCGACCACGGAGACGGGGACGCGCCACCGTACCGCCGAGCGCGTCGCGCGCCAGACCGAGGCGATCGTGGTCGCGATCTCGCAGGAGCGCGACACCGTCAACGTGTACACGGGCGGCTCGCGCTACCAGCTCGACCCGATCCCCGAGCTCCTGACCAAGGCCACCCAGGGCCTGGCCACGCTGCAGGGCCACCGCGAGCAGCTCGAGCGCGGCGCGGACGACCTGACCGCGCAGGAGCTGCGTGGGGCGGTGTCCCTCGACGACGTCCTCAACGTGCTGCAGCGTGCCGAGATGGCGGCGCGGATGATCGATGAGATCACCCGCAACGTCGCCGAGCTCGGCCTCGACGGGCGGCTCGTGGCGATGCAGCTCGCCGAGCTGTCCGAGGGGGTGGTGGAGGAGCGCCGGGCGATCATCCGCGACTACCGCTCCGACGACGCCACGGGCGGCCCCGACGAGGCGCTCGAGCGCCTCGCGGCGCTGCGCTACTCGGAACTCGTCGACATCGCCTGCGTGGCGCGCGCGATGGGCTTCGGCGAGCGCCCCGCGGGCGATCCGCGCCCGCGCGGCTACCGCGCGCTCGCGCGCATCCCATCGCTGGCCGACGAGGACGCGGACCGCATCGTGGCGGCCTTCCCGAGCTACGCGGCGCTGATGCGGGCGACTCTGCGCGAGCTGCAGGAGGTCGATGGTCTCGCGCCGGGCCGGGCCGGCGAGGTGCAGCAGGGGCTGCGGCGCCTGCAGGACCGGCACCTGCGCGGCTGACGGAAACCTCCCCCGTTCGGCCCCGAGTCCGGTTATCCTTCCTCTCCACGCACGGGAGGAGCGCCGAGTGTTCAAGGTCGGAGACCGGATCGTCTATCCCCAGCACGGAGCTGGCGTCATCGATGGGATCGAGAAGCGCACGGTGCTGGGCGAGGAGGTCGAGTACCTGACGATCAGGATCCTCTCCGACGACCTCGTCGTGCGCATCCCGGTCAACCGCGTCGACGAGCTCGGCCTCCGGCGCGTGATGGACCAGAAGGGCGCGAACGCCGTGCTCGCGGTCCTCGCGGAGGACGTCACGGAGGACACCGGCTCCTGGAGCCGGCGCTTCCGCATGAACAAGGACAAGATCCGCTCCGGCGACGTCAAGGAGATCGCAGAGGTCATCCGCGACCTGTCCCTGCGCGACTCCGAGCGCCCGCTCTCGTCCGGCGAGCGGCAGCTGCTCGCCCAGGCCAAGCGCATCCTCTCGTCCGAGCTCCGCTGGGTGCTCGACAAGGACGAGGACGAGACGAACGCGCACCTGGACAAGCTCCTGTCCGATCTCGCGGCGGCCCGCGCCGAGGCGCGCGCGGCCCGCTCCGCCTAGGCGCCGATGGGCGACGCGGTCGCCGTCTGGGCGGTCGTCGTCGCGGCCGGCTCCGGCGAGCGGCTCGGCGCGGAGCACCCGAAGGCCTTCGTCGCGTTCGGCGATGACCCGCTCGTCGCCGCCTCCGTGGGGGCCCTCGACGAGCATCCGGCGGTCGACGGCATCGTGCTGGTGGTGCCCGAGGGGTGGGAGGAGCGCGCGACGTTCATGTGCGACGAGATCGGCGCCGGCAAGGTCGCCGTGGCCGTCGCCGGCGGGCCGACCCGCTCGGACTCCGTCGCGCTCGGCGTGGCCGAGGTGCCGGACGACGCGGCGCTGATCCTGGTGCACGACGCGGCACGGCCGATCCTGCCCGCCGAGCTCGTCGACCGCGTCCTCGCGGCGTTCGCGGACGGGGCCGACGGCGTCGTGCCCGCGCTCGAGCTCGCCGACACCGTCAAGCGGGTCGACGCGACGGGCCGCGTCGTCGAGACGCTGCCGCGCACCGAGCTGCGCGCCGTGCAGACGCCGCAGGCCTTCCGCGCGGACGTGCTGCGTCGCGCCCTCGCGGCGCCCGACCGCGCCTCGGGCACGGACTGCGCGAGCCTCGTGGAGCGGATCGGGGGCGACGTGCGCGTCGTGGCGGGCGACGCGCGCTGTCTCAAGGTCACGACCCGCGCCGACCTCGAGCGCGCACTCGAGCTGAGGTCCGCGTGATCGACCACCACACGCACCTGGCGCCCGACGACGACCCCCTCGACGAGGAGGCGCTCTCGGTCGAGCGGATCGCGGCGCACGCTGCGGGCGCGCTCGCGCACGGCCTCGACGCGGTCTGCGTGACGGAGCACATCTACCGCTTCCGCGTCGCCAAGCCCGCCTGGGACCACCCGTACTGGCAGGGCCAGACCGAATGGGACATCGATGCCTACTGGGAGGCCCTCGCGGAGGCGAAGGACCTCGGCTTCCCGCTCCGGATCGGGATCGAGTGCGACTGGCTGCCGGAGCACCAGGACGTCCTCGTGCGCGCGCTCGCCGGCCGCCCGTGGGACCTGATCCTCGGCAGCGTGCACTGGATCGATGAGGGCGCCGTCGACTACGACGTCTACTCCGCCTTCGACGCGGTCGACCCGGACGCCGTCTGGCGGGGCTACGCCGACCGCTGCGCGCGCGCCGCGCTGAGCGGGCAGTTCGACGTGATGACCCACCCGGACCTGCCGAAGTCGTTCGGGCCGCTGCCCGCGCCGTCGGTGC
>JAURLF010000089.1 GCA_030831375.1 Gaiellales bacterium
CGGCACCTCGCCCCGCTGCAGCATCGCGACGCGCTCCGGATCGATGTCGCGGCAGACGACGGGATGGCCGAGCTCGGCGAGGCAGGCGGCGGTGACGAGGCCGACGTAGCCGACGCCGATGACGCCGACCGGCTCGCGTCCGCTCAACGCGGCACCGTCTTGAAGCTCTTCGCCATCGCGATCATCGCCGAGTTCGGGATGCGCCCGGTCAGCGAGTTCTCCAGCCAGTAGGAGATGCCATTCTGCTTCCAGGCCACGCGCTGCAGTCTAGACCCGTTGAAGTACAGGAGCAGCGTGCGCCCCCTGTAGTTCCGCGTCGTGGTGGGGCCCTCGAGGATCGGCGGGTCGTTCCACTCGATCGCCTGCACGCCGAAGACCTGGTCGTACGAATCGGCCGAGTAGGTCACGTAGGCCGCGCGATGGCCGCCCGTCTTGTAGACCCGGAACGGCGGCTGGCTCGAGTAGAGCGGGTCGCGCGTCT
Organism: Gaiellales bacterium; assembly: GCA_030831375.1. Lineage (GTDB taxonomy): Bacteria > Actinomycetota > Thermoleophilia > Gaiellales > F1-60-MAGs149 > F1-60-MAGs149. Next base: position 482 of record JAURLF010000089.1, read on the forward strand.
GCGCGCCGGCGTAGACGACGGTCGGCATCATCAGCGGGAAGCCCGCCTCGCGCTCGGCCTTGCGCCACATGTCGAGGTCGCGCTTCGGGTCGCGCGCGATCTGCGCCTCCTCCTTGTCGGGCAGGACGGGCACCTTCGGCGGCGCGAGGTCGCCGACGTACGTCTTGCCGACGACGACCACGATCGGCTGCGCGATCGGCACGCCGCTCTGCTCGAGCTCGGCTTTCGCGGCCGCGTCGAGCGGCGTGATCTCGGAGTCGCCGCCGAAGGCCTCGCCGATCGCCTTCGCCGCGTCCTTCGCGCCCGCCACGGAGCCGTCGTAGTAGACGGTCGTGTAGAGGTACGGCACGACCGAGTCGCCGGCGCTCTGCGCGAGCTTCCAGCCGGACTCGACGAGCTGCCAGGCGGCGTCCGCGGCGGCTGCGGGCGTGCCGTTGCCGTTGCGCACCTCGATCGGCATCGTCGACGGGTCGTAGGTCTGCTTGACCTGCTTCTTCTTCGGGTCCTTGGCGACGTCGCGGTTGGCGATCGCCTCGCCCGACTGCAGGTCGGGCCGCAGGAACTCGTTGACGACGCGCTGGATCTCCTGCGGCGAGGCCTCGAGCTTGCCCTCGTAGTCGGCCGACGGCGCGGTGTTCTCGATGCGCACCTGCACCATGTTGCCGCGCGGGATCGAGCTGACGAGGCGCCCGTAGTCGAGCAAGAGGCGCGCGTCGGCGTTCTTCTTGTTCGAGCCGAGCACCTTGAGGTTGTCGCGCAGGATCGAGACGAGCTCGATCACGCGGCTGGCGGCGCCCCAGCGGTCGACGCGCTTTTTGAACTCGCGCACGAACGTCTGCTGGCGCGCGTTGCGGACGATGTCGGAGTCGGTGTGGCGGTAGCGGGCGAAGGCCAGCGCGTCGGCGCCCCGCAGGAGCTGGTAGCCGGGCTGGAGGTCGATGTTCGCGAAGTTGTTCGTCGCCGAGCCGTCGTTGACGTTGTAGTAGCGCCGGTCGATGGGCAGCCAGACGCCGCCGAAGGTGGCGACGATGCGCTGGAAGGCGCGGAAGTCGACGGGGATCAGGTAGTTGATCGAGACGCCGGTGAGCTCCTTGACGGTGGCGAGCGCGAGCGGCTCCTGCCCGAACTGGTACGCCTCGTTGATCGGGCGCCGGCCGTAGCCCGGCACGTTCACGATCAGATCGCGTGGGAAGGACAGCATCGCGATCGACTGCGTGCGCGGGTCGACGCGGACCAGCATCATCGTGTCGGAGCGGCCCGGGCCCTGGCCGGGGCGGCGGTCCTCGCCGATCACGAGCGCGGTCACGGCCTGGTCCGGCAGGGCGACGTCGAGGCCGCCCTGCGCCTCCTGCTGGCTGGCGTCGTCGGTCTCCGTGATCGCCGAGACGGTGTCCTGCAGGTACCAGTAGGCGTAGCCGGCGGCGCCGAGGCCCGCGAGGACGAGCACGACGGCGATCGCGCCGACCACCTTCGGCCAGCGCCGCCGCGGCTTCGCGGGCTCCGTCTCGTAGACGCGCATGCCGGGGCGCACCGGGCCCCCGCCCCCGTCACCGCCGGCGGCGACGGGCGCCGGGTCGGGCGCGCCCGCCGTGTGCACGCGCATCTTGCGGCCGGCGGTGGACGCCGCGGCCGGGGCCGTCACGGCCGAGCGCGCCTCGGCGGCGCGGGCGATGTCGTCCGACGGGTCGGCGGGCGGCACGGGTGCCGCGGGCTCGACGGCGTCATCGGGTGGCGGCGTTCCGTTCTCCACGGTGCATCTCGTGCCGCGCAGGGGCAGAGCTCCAGACCCCGTCGGCTGACCCACTATACCGACCGTCCTGCGCGCCGATCGGGGTGCCGGGGCACCGCCGAGGGCGCCCATCTCGTAGGATCCGCCCGTGATGCGGCCGGACTCCGGGATCGCGCTGGTCCGCCACGGCGAGACCGGGTGGAGTCGCGCGGGGCGCCACACGGGCCGCACGGACGTGCCGCTGACGGACACGGGGCGCACCCAGGCCCGCGCGGCGGCGGCGCTCGTGGCCGCGCTGGCCCCCGACCGCGTGCGCACGAGCCCGCTCGGGCGGGCCCGCGAGACGTGCGACCTGCTCGACACGGGGCACGAGCCGCTCGTCGACCCGGACCTGGCCGAGTGGGACTACGGTGACTACGAGGGCATCACCACGGCCCAGATCCGCGAGGCCGTGCCCGGCTGGACCGTCTGGTCGGCGCCGTGCCCGGGCGGCGAGACGGCGGACGCCGTCGCGGCACGCGTCGATCGCGTGATCTCGGCCTGCCGCGCGCAGCCCGGCCTGACCCTGCTCGTCGCGCACGGGCACGTGCTGCGCGTCCTCGCGGCGCGCTGGCTCGGGCTCGGACCCGACGGCGGGCGCCACTTCCGCCTCGACACGGCGACCGTGTCCGTGCTCGGCTGGGAGCGCGAGAACCCGGTCGTGCTGTCCTGGAACCTGCGCGGCGCGCCCTAGCGGGCGACGAGGTCCAGGACGACGGGGCAGCCCTCGAGGCCGGCGGCCTCGCGCAGCCGGTTCTCGAGGTAGTAGGCGTAGTCGCGCGTGATCAGCTTGCGGCTGTTGACCGTCACGCGGAAGCGCGGCGGACGCGTCTGCACCTGCGCCCCGTACAGGATCTTCAGGCGCGTGCCGTGCACGAGCGGCGGCTGGCGCTGCTCGACGGCCGCCTGCAGCACCCGGTTGACGGCCGGCGTCGGCATCCGCCGCGTGTACGCCTCGTAGAGCTCCTCGATGCGGTCGAGCAG